>JAQBQF010000160.1 GCA_028287115.1 Myxococcales bacterium | reverse complement strand
GGCCGCTAACAGGTCATGTTGCGTACTCGTACGACTGCGAGCGCTGGCGGCACGGTTGCGGGTCGTGCCCGTACCTCGGCGAGTATCCGCGGCTCGGTCGCGACACGACGGCAGCGCTCTTCCGGTGGAAGAACGCCGTCTATCGCCGGTCGCGGATCACGGTTGTCGCGCCGTCGCGCTGGCTCGAGCGGATCGCGCGCGCGAGCCCGTTGCTAGGCCGGTTCGACGTCCGCCGGATTCCGAACGGAGTCGACCTCGACGTATTTCGCCCGCGCGAAGACGCTCGGCGTGCGCTCGGCCTCGATCCCGATCGTCCGGTGGTTCTCTTTTCGTCGCTCGAGCGGAACGACCGTCGCAAGGGTGGGGAGGTGCTCGCGGCTGCGCTCGACTCGCTCGGTGACGTCGACTTCCAGCTCGCCGTGCTCGGTCCGAACACCGATGGCTTCGACCGTCCGGTCAAGGCGCTCGGGACCCTCCACGACGACGAGCGGCTCGCGTTGGCCTATTCTGCCGCGGACGTTTTTGTGATTCCAGCGCTCGCGGAGAACCTGCCGAACGTTGCTGTCGAGTCGATCGCGTGCGGTACGCCGGTCGTCGCATCGAACGTCGGCGGAATCCCGGATGCCATTCGTGATCGAGAGACGGGGTTGCTCGTCCCGCCGGGTGAGGCCGGCATGCTGGCGGACGGAATTCGCCTACTGCTCGAGGACGACGGCCTCCGCACGCGCCTCGGGGAACGCGCGCGCATCGTTGCCGAGTCGGAGTTCGGCGCGGCGCGCGAGGTGCGCGAGTTCGCCGCGCTCTACGAGGAGCTGCTCGCGCCATGAAGGTTTCGATCGTGACACCGTCCTACAACCAAGCGCAGTTCCTCGAGGAGACCATTGTCTCGGTGCTCGAGCAGGACTATCCGAACATCGAGTACGTCGTCGTAGACGATGCCTCGACCGACGGAAGCCTGGAGATCGCGCGCCGCTACGAGTCGCGGTTGCACAAGCTCGTGGTTCAGGAGAACGCCGGCCAGGTCGCCGCGCTCAACCACGGTTTTCGTCACACGGACGGCGAACTTCTCGGATGGCTCAATTCCGATGACGTCCTTCTCCCCGGCGCGGTTTCGGCAGTCGTCAGAGAGTTGGAAAGGGACCCTCAGGCACTTCTCGTGTACGGCGACAATGTCTTCATCGACGAAGCGGGAAACCGCATTCCTCGCGAGCGCGCATCGGCGGAGGGCGCCCCGTTCGATCCGGTGACGATGGTGCGTCGCTGCAAGAACTGGATCCCGCAACCGGGGTCGCTGTTTCGGCGCCGCGCGCTCGAGCTTGCCCCCCTCAACGAGCGGGGTTATTACTTCTTCGACTTCGAATTCGCACTGCGCCTCGGAGCTTCAGGTCGCGTCAAGTACGTGCCGGGACTACTCGCCGAATATCGACTGCACGCAGATTCGAAGACCGTCGGCGAGCCGCTCCGTCGTGCGCGCGACTTCGTGCGGATCGCGGATGAGTTCTTCGCGTCGCCAGACTTTCCACCCTCGCTCGCCCCGTACGCGCGTGCGGGGAGGGCGAGTGCGTACCTCGAGGCGAGCGAGCTCGCATATAACGGTCTCGATCTCGCTGTTGCGCGTCGTTACTTTGCTCACGGCGCATGGCTTGCCCACGGCCGCATTTCGCGGCGAGCGCTCGGGATCGGCGCCCGCGTTCTGCTACCAGAGCGGCTCGTGTCGCGTCTTCGCACGAGGCGGCACCGGAGCGCCTCGGAATCGTGAGCTTTATGGGCGACCGATGTAGATCAGATGTGGCTTCGGCAGACGTCCCGAGTTCCTGAGCCAGGTCCTGATCTTCGCGTACGGCGTTAGTCCGAAATAGACGCCGACGGCCTTCTCCGTCCGGAACCCCGCAGCCTCGAAGAGCTTCGCGATCGATTGCGGATCGAGCGAGCGCATGTGCTGGTACTGGTGGAAGATGCCGCCGCAGTCGGGGCAGCGGTAGCTCGTGCTTTCGAGGTGCTCCGAGTTGGGCGCGGTGGCGAAGACCGCCCCGCCCGTTGCGAGCAGCCGCTTGATCTCCGCGAGAGTTGGCGCAATCTCGTCTTCGAGGAGATGTTCCACGCCTTCGGTGAAGATCACGACGTCGAGCGATCCGTCGACGATGTCCTTCGATGTGGTCGAGACGCCGCGGAAGAGCGGCTCGTTCCGAAAGCGCTCCGCGGTTTGCTCTACCGCATCGGGCGCGGAATCGATGCCCTGCGCGGCGATGCCGCGCTGAAACTGGTGCTGCAGGAGATCGCCCGGACCGCACTTGAAATCGAGCACGCGCTTACCGCGCAGGTGGAGCTCGCGGTCCGCGCGCTGGACGACCCAGCGGCCTGCGTGTTTTCCGAACAGCCAAGTCGTCGCCCCTCGGCGTTCTCGCCAGAATCGGAAGTTGGCGGCGACCTTGTCCGGCGTCCAGACGACGTCGTGAGAGTCCATCACGCGCGCCAGTATAGGAACGAACCTAGAGTCGCCGAACGAGCTTCGCAGGAACGCCCGCGACCATCGTTCCGCTCTCCACGTCGCCGGTCACGACGGAGTTCGCACCCACCACGACGCGGTCGCCGATCTGTGCGCCGGCCGTAATGATGGCGTTCGCTCCGATCCACACATTCGACCCGATCGACACCGGCGCGACCCGGTGAGCTTGCGCCCAGATCGGTCGCGTGTCGTCGTCGAAGCGGTGGTCGTGGTCGTAAACGCCGACGTTAGGGCCAAAAAGACAGTCGGAGCCGATCTCGATTCCCCCGCGCGCGATGAGCGAGCAGAAGCGGTTGAAGAAGACGTTCTCGCCAATGTCGATTCGCCCCCCGACAGCCCAGACCTCGCAGCCCTCGCGCAGCTGCACCCGCCGACCGATCCTGATCGCCCCGCCCTCGTCGATCGTGAACGACACCCGTGGGCCGACAGCGAGACCGAAGTCGTCCATCGAAAATGCGTCTCCCCACCGGCGCCGGTAGGCGAGAACGCGTGCGATCCAGAGAAGCCGGCCTGGGCGGACGATGGGTTGTTTCTACCAGCCGTGGTCGGTTCGTGCTGGACTTCACAGCATGAAGCCACGGATCGCGATTGACGCGACGGCTGTTGCGCCTGCGGGCAAGGGGCACGCGCGGTCGCAGCGGAAGCTCGTCGAATCGCTCGCCGCCCTCGGCCGGTACGACATCATCGCGTACGTACGCACGCCCGAGGCGGCCGCGTTGCTTCCCAGCGTCAAGACGAACGTGCTCGGCTCAGGCAAGGCGCTCGGGTGGGAGCAGATCGGCATGCGAAAGGTTCTTCATGACAGCGATCTCCTCGTCACGCTCGGCGACAGGCTCCCCGTCGGGTCCGAGTCGCGCATCGT
>JAQBQF010000131.1 GCA_028287115.1 Myxococcales bacterium | reverse complement strand
CTTGCATTGCGAACGCACGCTGTCGCGTAGCGCGGTCGACGCGATCTTGCCGGCGTAGCTCTTCGTGTTGTGGCGTTCGTGGCGCTCGCACGCGCCCTGCGCGAGGCTCGCGTAGAGTCGGTCGAGGAGATCGCGCGCCTGCGCCGGATCCGCGGTCTCCTCGGCCATCGCGATCGCCCAGGGCTCGGATGATGGAATCGGATGGCTCAGCGCCTCGTCGCGCTTCTTGATGCAGTCGTCGACTGCCGCAAGCGCGTTCGGGTCCGCCGCGGTGAGCTGCCGCGCGATCGCTTGCGCGGCGGTGCAGTGATGCTTCGCGAGCTCCGTGTCGAGATCGCGATGGCGCGCCATAATTTCGGCGGCCGTCAGCGCGGGCGGCGGCACCGAGTCATGCGGCGCCGGTGCCGAAGATTCCAGCGCTTCGTCGCTCTGCGTTGGGGGAGGCACAGGCTCCGGATCGTGCGGCACCGAGCTCGCGGCGTGTGCGTCGGCCGACGCGGTGCTCTGTGGAGCGTCGCGATCCAGGAAGATGAGCGGAAGCGCGATCACGAGGACCGCCAGGGTGAGCACGGCGACCAGCGCGAAGGCCATGCGCCGCGCACTGCGAGCGCGGGCGTCCGCCGTCGCGCCGGCGGCACTGCCCAGCGTGGTCGGCTTCGGCGTCCGCGCTTGCTCGGCCGCGCCGGAGGCGCTCGATACGAACGAGCGCACCACCGACGAGTCGTTCGAGGTTAGCGCCTCCGCGCGGGTGTCCTTGTCGAAGAGCACCTTGGCGACCAGCGCGGCGTTCGCGGCTGCGGTCGGCCCTCCGAACGGCACGAGCGCGAGCGCGAACGCGCCGACGTCCTCGTAACGGCGGTCCGGCTTCTTCTCGAGGCACTTGAACACGACCTCGCGAAACGCCGGCTCGCTGTCGAGCGGCTCGGGCGGCTCGGTCGCGACCCTGATCGCCATATCCGTGATCGTCGCCGCGGGAAACGGCACTCGCGCCGAAACCGCCTCGTAGAGAATCACGCCGAGCTGCCAGATGTCGCTGCGCGCGTCGACCGTGCGCAGCCCGCGCAGTTGCTCGGGCGACATGTAGCCCGGTGTCCCCATCACGACGTCGGTGTTCGTCAACCTCGAGGGAGCCGCGGTCATCGCCTTCGCGATACCGAAGTCGAGCACCTTGACCAGCGGCGAACCATCGAACCGGCGCGTGACGAACAGGTTCGCCGGCTTGAGATCGCGATGCACGATGCCCCGCGCGTGCGCCTCCGCGATCGCGACGCTCGCCTGCAACACGTAATCGACCGCGGCCGCGATCGGAAGCGCGCCCTTCTCGATCAGCGACGAGAGATCATCGCCTTCGAGCAGCTCCATGACCATGTAGGGTGTCTGACCGTCGATGCCCACGTCCGAGACGCGACATACGTGCTCGCTTCGCAGCTTCGCGGCCGCGCGTGCCTCGCGCAGGAACCGCTCGCACACGTCGGGGTTCTTTGCATGATTGGCATGCAGGATCTTTAGCGCTATCTGCTGATCGAGCTGCAGGTGCGTTGCGACGGCGACCACGCCCATACCGCCCGACCCAAGGAGGCGGTCGATCCGGAACTTGCCGCCGACGATCGAGCCAATCTCGAGCACCACCCGCAGGGTATCCCAACCGTGCTTCGCGATCAGCGCATCCGTGTCGCGCAAATGTCAGCCCGCTCACCTTCGTGGCCGAGCGTGCGTGGACCTGCCAGAGAGTGATTCACAACGGAATCGTGTTGCACTCGGGGAGAGATCCGGACCGGGTTGCGCCGGTCTCACAGCTTAGCGATCGCGAGCCGCGCGACGTCCTGCAGGGTCTTCCCCTCGGGGATGCTGCCGTAGATCTGGAGCATGGTGCCCTTGTTGAACACGTAGACGTGGTTAGCGAGCCCCTTGGCGCCTTCACCGAGCCCGGCGATCGGTTCGTTGCCGGTCTTCGTGCCGGTATCGTCGAAGTAGGCGCGATCGGCCGCCTCGTAGACAGCCACGTAGATCTCGTGACCGAGCTGATCGCTGGTGACGAGCCTGTAGCTGCAGCGGTGCTCGGTCACCTTGACCCCATTGCCATTGGAGGCGTCGCGCGGGCCCTCGTCCTTGTGGTTGGCGGGTCCGCCCAGGAACGCGCCCGCCTCGACGTCGGTGAGTAGGCTGCACGCGTCGGGCGTCTTGTCCGTCGGCGCCTGGGCCGGGGTTGCCGCGCTCGAGCCGTTGTCTGACGTTGCCTGCGCCGAGCTCTTGCTCGGATTCGAGTTGCAAGCGCTGCTCCCCGAGAGGACGAGTGCCGCCGCGACGAGGGACCGAGCCGTGATGCTGGACATCCATCAACGTACGCGCGATCGCCGCGCCACGCACGCCATCGACCGCAATCCCCGTCACTACGTTCGATCCGCGACGAGCTCCCAGTGGTCCTCCACCGGTGCGCGACAGCGAAGGCATCGAGCAGCACGGAGCCGCGGCCGACCTGCATGTGGACCTTCGCGTGGCGTCGTGACGAGCACGCGCATCGCCTTGAGTAACAGACCCGGTAGCTAATATCGCTCGTCGTCGGTCGCGGGAGTCAGCGGCCACGCGTCCATGCGGCGGCCGTTGACCTGGGTGCCGCCATCGATGAACGACCGGCTGAACGCGAGCATCGACATCGGGAACGCAAGCTTCGGCGCAGACAGCTTATCGAGCCGGGCGAGCTGGGCGGTATCGAGCACCACACCCGCGGCGGCGAGGTTGTCTTCGAGCTGATCCATCGTGCGCGCGCCGATGATCGTGGAGGTCACCCCGGGCCGGCTCGCGACCCACGCCAGGGCCACGCGCGCGGGCGTGGTCCCGAGCTCCTTCGCGATGCGGCCGAGCTCGTCGATGAGATCGTACGCCTTGTCATCGAGGCTGCTGGTCACGCGCGCGCCGCGGCCGGGCTTGTGGTTCCCGTGATCGGCCCGCGTGTACTTGCCCGACAGCACGCCGCGCGCGAGTGGGGACCACGGCGTGACGCCGAGCCCGAGCTCCTGCGCCATCGGCACCAGCTCGCCCTCGACCGTGCGCTCGAGCAGCGAGTACTCGATCTGCAGCGCGATGAGCGGCGACCAGCCGCGGAGCGACGCGATGGTCTGCGCCTGCGCGCACTTCCACGCGGGCGAGTCCGAGAACCCGAGGAACCGGACCTTGCCATCGCGCACGAGGTCGTCGAGCGCTCGCATCGTCTCGTCGATGGGCGTGGTCGGGTCCCACGCGTGCATCCAGTACAGATCGATGTAGCTGGTCTGCAACCGCCGCAGCGACTGCTCGCATTGCGCGACGATCGCCTTGCGGCTCGAGCCGCCGCCATTGGGATCGCCGCGGTACATGTTGGTCACGAACTTCGTCGCGATCACCGCGCGATCGCGCTTCGCCGCGTGCCGGCCGAGGTGATCTCCGATGATCTTCTCGGAGTGCCCCTTCGTGTACCCGTTCGCGGTGTCGATGAAGTTGCCGCCAAGCCCGAGGAAGCGATCGAGGATCGCCTCCGAGTCCTTCACGCTCGAGCCCCAGCCCCAGTCCTCTCCAAAGGTCATGGTGCCCAGGCAAAGCGGCGAGACGCGGAGACCGGAGCGGCCGAGCGTGACGTAATGATCAAGAGCCATGGCCCGCGAGTCTACGCCACGGAGGCGATCAAGGCAGCGCGAGGAGGCTCTTCGCGAGCTCGCCGCGGTTCGCGATGATCTCGTGAGCTCGGCGCTCGTGCCGAGCCATTCAAGGTCAGGGAAACCCGACCGGGGTTGAAGTCGGGGGTGTTTCGTCGGGACGCTCTCGCGTGGAGCGTTTGCACCACGCGATCGTGACGCAGATCCAGCCGGCAACGTCGCTCGTGCGTGCCGAGGACAACGGGGACAACGACCGCTACCTGCGCGACTTCGACTTCTAGTTCGCAGCGTACGACCACCACATCAAGGAGGTGGCATTCGCGGTCCTGGCGACGATCACGAACTCGCTGCCGCCGAAGCTCCCGGTGCGTAGCCGTGTGATCGTCAGGTGCCGCGTGTCGCCGTTGCGGCCGAAACCCTTGTCCCAGCTGAACGACAGCTCGGGTCGCCCACCATTGAACGTGGATGCGAGATCGTCCGCCTCTACCAAGAAGTCGCCGGTCGGCGCGTCACTGAACAGCGCGACGTCGATCGTCTTCGGCTGGCCGATCGTGACCTGCACGCCCTTCGTGATCTGCTGGCCATTGAACCCGGTGATCATCACGTCCTCGGTGAACAGCGGCGCGGCGCTGAAGTAGGTGCTGTTCTGCGGCACGCATGGATCGTGGCCGGCGCTGGCGGCGGCATTCGACCAGGTCCGCTGCACGAGGTAGGTCCCGAGCAGCGGTTGAAATGCGCTGTCGACGTACTCGCAGAAGTCGCCCGTCTCGGCGCCCGGCGTGAGACCCCAGACCGCATGCTCGTCGTCGACATTGCCAAATGCGTAGGTGGTCTCGACGTTCGGGTCGGTCGCCGCCTCGATCAGCTCGTGACTGAGCGACGAGGTCAGCTCTACGAGCTGGTTCATGCCGGAGCCGCAGCGCGGGATCAGAGCGAACACGATGTGCTCGCCGTGGGCGCCGACGAGCTCGTCGTGATACGCGCCGTAGGCCTGGCAGCTGTCTCCCAGGGTCGAGTGCAGCACGGCACCGGCAGGCAGGAACACGGAGTAGATCGTGTTTTGATCCGGCGAGCCCCAGGTCGGGTGCGTGCCGTCGAGCTGCGCGATGAGCCACGCGTCGAGATCGGTATCGGTCGCCGGCACCGCAGCGGTGGTCACGAGCGTTGGCAACAACGTGATGTCACCGACGCCGTACTCCGAGGTCGTGTCATGCCAGTACGACGAGCCCGCGAGCATCTGACCGAATTGCTCGACCTGCGTCTGCATCGGGAAATCGCCGGCGAAGAAGATGGGCTTGAATTTCGGCGCGTCGAGCACGATGCCACCGCCCGACACGAGCCGCGGCACGTTGCCATGTGCCGCCTCCATGAACGGCGGAGGTGCGTCCACGACCTGTGCATCGGGCGCGAGCGTGATGTTGTCACCGCAAGCGGCGATCACGAAGACACTTGCCCACGCGGTACGGCTCGTCACGTCCGCATCTCAGCATCATCCTCGGTGTCGCGATAGCACAAAACCAAAACCGAGGCGCCGGGAGCTCGAGAGGGCGTGTGGTGGTCCATATGCAAGACCAATTGAGTGCTCGGAACTAACCCGTCTGTCTTGCCTTGGCTGTTCGACTCGCGGTTCGCACCAGCGGCGAACGAGCCGGCCCGGGTCGGGCGCCATCATGCAGCCGTCCAAGCTCGCGGGCGTGACCGTGGATCGCTGTGCCGAGCATGGCATCTGGTTCGACGGCTCTCGAGCTCGCCGTCACGACAATGCTCGAGGGAAGCACCGGATTCGATTGCGAGATCGCGGTCGATGACGAGCAGCTCGTCGATGGGCAGGCCTCCGGAGACATCGTCACCGGCGCCGAACGCCTGAGCTCAAACGTCAACGTTACGGCGACTTCTGGAACACCACATCAGGTACGCCATGGCGGGTCAGCGTGGCCGCGAGCCCGGCACGCGCGCGTTCGCTCGCTTTCCACACGGTGCTCGGCACGCTGACGTGCGCCGCCGTCAACAAGCCACCCGGCAATGAATCGATTGCACGCCTGATTTCGTCATCGAGGTCCCTCGTTGCCGGCGCGATCACGATCAGGCGCGAGAGCTTGCCGTCGGCATCGCGCTCCAAACCAACGCGCGAGCCCATGCGCCTGTTGTAGGGGTGCGAACTGATGATGAACCGGGGTAACAGGGTTGGCTCGAGCTCCTCGCGCCAGCGCCCGAGCTGCCGGATCACCGCCGGGAATTCAAGCTCTTCGAGCTTTGCCGCGCACGGAGCGCGGAGCAGCCAGCGCACGTCACGTTGTTCGGTCGAGAGCTGCACCCGCCGCAGCCGCGGCAGGCACCGGATCGCATTGAATGCGGCGATCGCCTCATCATTGTCGTCCGGGCTCGGGCCCATCCATCCGAGGTCTTCGATCGCGAACTGCTGCTTCAGCTTCGCGAGCTTGACGAGCTGCCCGTCACTGCAGTGGGTCACGATCCGGAGTGCGGTGGCCGGCGAGCTCGGTCGGGTTGGCGGTGCCGAGCTCTCGTGAACGAGCGCCCACGCGGGATGATCGTTGATGGAGTCCGCCGAAACCGCGACCATGAAACCGCGCTCGAAGCGCGTGCCCTGCTCGCGTGCCCGGAGCGCGTTACGCCAAGCATCACCGTGTTCCTCGAGCAGTGCTTGCTCTCGCTGACGCGCGCCGCGCTTCGCAGGCCCGTGCGCGCGAGCGACCTGGAGCGCGATGAATTCGCCGCGCACATCCGATCGTTGTTGAAGCCAGTCGGCGTAGACGAGTCGGGGGGCATCCTCCTCGGGCGCCTCGAAGATCGCGTCGAGGAGCGCGACTTCGGTCGCGGCTGGCACGCGGCCATATCACCACAGGTTGCGGGTCATGTGAATTCCGCGCGTACGCGCCTGGCGGCGAAGTCGGGGAAAGATCGGGACCGGGAAAGATCGGGGACCGGGGTTGCTTGGCGGGGGGGGGGACCCCGACCGGGGGTTGTTTCGTTCAGGGGGGGCCGGACCGGGGGTTGCTTCGTTGGCGCTCTCGCCGAGCTCGACGGCACGATCCTTCAAACGAAGACTGACGTTCCCGTCGTTCGACCTGCTCGTCTCGTAGACTCGAACTACACCGTACAGGTCGTGAAGTGTCGCCATTCCAAACTATGTTCGGGCATGTTCGAGCGTCAACCAAAGCACCGCGGGAGCACGACGCGATCACCTGAGAAGGCCTGATCGATGCGAACGGATGAGCGCGGATCACGTCGCGGCAGACGATGCCGGGGCCGTTGTTCGCGCGGAAGCTCTGAGCTCCTCGTGCACGAGCGGCAATTGCACTCGACTTGCTCCCGGCCATACACCCGTTCATGAACCGAACGCTCATCGCTTGTACATTCGTCGCGTTCGTCGGTTGCAACCCCTATGCTCCCGAGCAAACGCTCGCGCTGTCCACAGGCAAGGCGATGGTGCAACAGTTCGAGACCTGCTGGGGCTTCTGGAACGATGCGAAGTGGGATCAGCTGGCCACGTGCTACGCGCCCGACGCCGTGAGCGAGGAATTTGGTACCGGGCACCCGCCGGCGAGCGGTCCCGACGGGATCGTCGCGAGCGCGAAGGTCCTCAAGACCGCGTTCCCCGACATGACGGGCGAGCCGCTGGTCGAGCTCGTCGACGAGAATCACGTGGTGGTCAGCATCGTGCTCGTGCACGGAACCCAGACGGGCCCGCTCGAGACCCCCACCGGCGTGATCGCGCCGACGAATCGCAAGGCCGGAATGTTCGTCTCGCAGGTGATCGAGTTCGGTAACGATGGCCGCGCGCAGCGGGTCGCGATGTACGACGACATGGCCACACTGATGAGCCAGCTCGCACCCTCGAAAGACCGCGAGGCGCGCGCACCGGTCGAAGCGCTACCACACAGCAAACGCGTCGCGATCGCGACCGACGACGAGCGTGAGCGCGTGAACTCCAGCGTCGTGCCGCAACTGATATATTTGTTGAACCGGCACGACCTCGCAGGCCTCGATACCGTGATCGCCGAGGACGTCGTCTGGTCCGAGGCCGCGGCCCCGATGGATCACGACAGGGCCGGCCTGCACACCACGCTCGCGCAGCTGTGGAAGGCGATCCCCGATCTAACGTTCAGGGCGACGAGCATGTACCGGGCAGGCGGTTACGTCGCGGTCGCCGGGACGTTCGAAGGCACCTTGCAGGGCGATGTGCCCTCGCTCCAGATCCACAAGACCGGCACGCATGTCGTCGTGCCTTACGATGCGATCCAGCAGCTTGAAGGCGGCAAGATCACGAAGAGCTGGATGTTCTTCCAGGGCACGGCGCTCGGGATGCAGCCGGCCGCCGCCGCTCGCCGCTAGAGATCACCGCGCGATCGATCGTGCGCCGCGGACCAGCTCGAACGTTGCCGTCATCGCGCGCTGATCGAGCACGATCATCCACGTCATCGACGTAGGAGGAGTGCTGCGCTGGGTGCACCGCTACTCCGTGATAGACCGCGAGATGCAGGACTCCTCCCCAAGGCTCACGACACGGCTGGTGGTCGCGATCGCATTCGCCGCTGCCCACCTCGCCCTCTTCACCCTCGCGGGACATGTCAGGACCGGCGTCCCGTTCTATGATCATTCCGACTCGCCGGCCTACGCGCACCTCGACGCGGTCATGACGAGCGGCTATCCGCGCGAGCCGCAGCACTGGTCGCGGCTCGTCGTCTCGAGGTGGGATGCGCAGAACTACATCGGCACCGCGGTGCGCGGCTTGGCCGCGTGTCCGACCAGCGCGCGCGCGCGCGACATTGACTTCCTCGAGTGCGGGCTCGGCTGGCTGCCCGCATACGGCGAGGCGGGCCGGCTCGTCACGCACACGACCGGGCTCGCGGAGGACGTCTCGTTGCTCGCGATCTCGATCCTCGCCGCGATCGCGATCAACTTCATGTGGCTGAGCCGCACGATCGTCGACCGCCTCGGCGCATGGCAAGCAGGCGCGGCGCTTGTCGCGTTCAACCTGTTCCCGACCGCGTTCTACGTGGTGACGCCGTATCCAGAGGCGGCGACGATCGCGTTGTGCCTCGGCGGATTCCTCGCGCTCAGCCGCGAACGGTGGGTGTTGGCCGGCCTGCTGATCGGCGCCGCGACCGCGCTGCGGATTCAGGCCGGCGCGTTCGGGCTCGCGCTCGCCGCAGCCGCGCTCGTCGCGGCACACGCGCGGCGCCGCGGCGGAGACAACCGCTGGTGGTGGCCGCTCCTCGCAGTGCCACTCGCCGGCTGGGGTCAGTGCGTCGAGATGCTCGCGTTGCGGATCTACACCGGCGATGCCTTCGCGTTCTGGCGCGCGCGCGTCGCGTTTGGCGACACCAATCGCGTGTGGCGCCTGTGGCACCCGAACTACTATCTCAAGGCATTCAGCGCGCAGCACATGGACGGCGTGATCCTCGGTGGAGCGCTCGTCGTGATCTTCCTGACGGCGCGCCGGGTGCTGCGTGAGTTCCGGCGCGAGGAGGCGGTGTTTCTCGCGATCGCGAGCTTCGCAACCGTGCCGATCGCGATCATGGCGCCGATGGGCTACTGGGGCATGAGCCGCTACTTGCTGCTCTGCCCTCTCCTGTTCCTGGGCGGGGCCGCGCTGCTCCGCCGGCAGGCGGTGCTCGGAATCCTGTGGTTCGCGTTGTGCGCAATGTTCTACTGGAAGATCGAGTTGTGCAGCTACATCTCGCAGGGCAGCAAGAACGCCTGCCCGCAGCTCGGCCGGCTCGAGTGCGCGCTACCGTGGGGCAGCTGACGAGCTAGATCCGGCGCCGTGTCCAGATCAGGCCGCACGAACCTCGACGTTGCCGGTGGCGGGCGAGGTGTAACCGCGCCACAGCTCGGCGAACAGCGGTTGTCGCTCGAGCAGCTCTTGGCGCGTCCCGGCGTCGACCACGCGCCCGGCATCGAGCAAGACGACGGTGTCGAATCGATCGAGCAAGTGCAGGCGATGGATCGACGACACGATGCAAGCGTCGCCGAGCGCCGCGAACATGGCGTCGTAGATCCGCGCCTCCGTGATCGGATCGATGCTGCTGGTCGGCTCGTCGAGCAAGACCACCGAGGCGCGATCCGCCGCGAGTAGACCGCGCGCGAGCGCGAGCCGTTGCCGTTGCCCGCCGGACAGGTTCGCGCCGCGCTCGCAGATCATCGCGTCGAGGCCGCCCGGCAGCGACTCGAGCACCGTCCCGAGGCACGCGACGTCGCACGCGCGCGCGATCTCGTCGGCGCTGCGCGGCACGCCGAGGGTCAGGTTCGTGCGCACGTCGCTCTCGAAGATCTCGGGCTGTTGCGGCACGAGCAAGGCCAGCGTCGACAGGTCGCGCAGCTCGGTGTCGTGACCGTCGACGACGATGCGGATGCGATCGGCGGGATACAGGCCGGCCAGCGCACGCAGGAGCGAGCTCTTGCCGGCCCCGCTCGTGCCGACGACCGCGATGCGCCCGCGGCGGCGAAGCCGCAGATCGACGCCATCGAGGCCGACCACGCCGTTGGGATGACGCAGCGCCGCATCTGCGATCTCGATCGTTTCCCACGACGCGTATGCCGCGATGCCAGTCGCGCTCGGGCGCGGTGCCGCGTCCAGGATCGCGTCGGCGTTCGCGATGTCGGTCTGCTGGCGCACGAGCTCGCCCCAATGCGAGGCCATCGAGCCGACGACGCTGCCGATCTGTTGCGCGTACTGGTGGACCATCACCGCGGTGCCGACCAGTACGGCGCCCGACGCGCGCCACGCGAGCCAGCCGTACAGTCCGACGAGCCCGACGCGCATCTCATTGTTGAGCAGATCGATCGTTCCCCACTTCGCTTCGTTGACGACGATGTTGCGCGACAGCGGCTCCGACACCTCGAGGTGACGCGCGCGCACGAGCGCCCGGATCGGCTCGTGCAGCCCGAGCGTCAGGACCGTCGAGATGTTGCCGGTGCTGTCGACGAGCGCCGAGGTGTAGCGCCGCTCCGCCGCGTTCTCCTCACGCACCAGGCGCACCATCACGCGGTCGAAGCGCAAGAGCGCGCAGCCGATGATCGCGTAGCCCACGAGCGCCGCGCCACCGGTGATCGCCGAGATCGCGATCAGTGCCGCGATCGGTCCGACGACGCTGATGATGTTCTGCAGGTAGATGAACTGGTTCTGGGCGAACCCGAACAGCGCCGCGGTCGTCTTCTGCATGCGAGACGAAGCGCCAACGCAGTCTCGAGATCGAGACGGCGATCCGGAATGCAGCGGCAACGCTCGAAGTCGAAGCCATCCCTTCGCTCGAGCGTCGTCGTCCAGGTGAGGTCAGATCAGGTCGGCGGTGCGAGCGGGACGTTCGCGAACTTCTTGAGCCAGTAGGTGCCTTGCGGAAAATCTGCGGGCCTACCGGCCAACCAGCCGTCCCGCGCATCGCGATAAGCCTCGAGGAACGCGCGATAGCGCAACAGCGTGGCGATGCGCGAATTCGGGTTTGCGGCCGCGAAGCGCGGCCGGAGATTGCGCCGTGGTTCGACCCTCGTCGGCGAGTCCCGCCACGACTGCTCGCCCACAGCCTTGACTCCGAGCACGCGCGCGCCGGATGCACGGCGCGACGCAAGCACGCTCGCCTCGACCGCCTCCACGCCTTCACGAACCTCGCGGATGACCTCGTCCGCGGGGCCGAGCTCGGCTGGGATCGTCAGTGTCAGCGTGACCTTCTCCGGCATGTCCCCCGCGTCGCTGAAGAAGTGCTTCGGCCGCGTTGCCTCGAGCGGGCGACCGTAGATCAAGTTCGTGTACCCGTTGACGCCGGGCCAGTGATGCACGCGCTCGACGAGCAGGTCCTTGACCGGATTACTCGCGGCATAAATCGTCTTCGCGATGACATCCGCGCGATCGACGAGTCGTACGATGCAGGGCTCTTCAGCGGACCACAGGTTCTCCCATCGCCCGCGCAGCGCATTTTGGCTGCGGGCGAGCAGGCTGTGAAACATCTGTGCGAACTCGCAGATGCGTCCGTATCGGTCAAAGAGCGTGGTGTGGTGATGATTCGATTCGGCCGACGGCAAGATGATGTCGACTTGGCAACACTGGGCCGCATAACCGAGGCAGTACACGAACGCGTTGTTCGTCGCTTCATCGGGTCGCAGCAGAAACATGCGCTGCGTGCAGCGGCGGTTCAGCAAGTAGAAGGAACGGGGCAGGATCTCGCGTGGCCTCGACATGCGCAGTGCCAAGGCAAGCCGCGCGCCACACGCGAGTCTGCGTAATCACATGAACGAACACGTTCTGTCCGGCCGGGCTGCGGACGCAGCAAGCGGTCATCGGACGTTCGTGTTCCGATCGCCACGGCAAGAAAACTCCGGGCCGGAGCCCGTATGCATCGCGAAAAATACCCCTGTCCGGGATCGAAAAATTAACTCCGGTCCGGGATCGCAACAGCAAGTAGAAGGAACGGGGCAGGATCTCGCGTGGCCTCGACATGCGCAGTGCCAAGGCAAGCCGCGCGCCACACGTGAGTCTGCGTAATCACATGAACGACCACGTTCTGTCCGGCCGGGCTGCGGACGCTGCCAGCGGACATCGGACGTTCGTGTTCCGATCGCCACGGCAACAAACTCCGGGCCGGAGCCC
>JAQBQF010000128.1 GCA_028287115.1 Myxococcales bacterium | reverse complement strand
AGGTCCTCGGCATCCTCGACAAGGAGTTCGGCAAGCAAGGCCAGCTCCGCATCGCGATCAACGGCGGTATCCGGATCCGTCCCGAGTCGACGTTCAGGAACAACGACCCCTGCGACGGCGACATGGCGCCGTGCCCGAGCGTCGTGCCGCCGGTCCCCGTCACGGGACAGACGCTGACCGCGGGTACCGAGATCCCGTTCGGCCTCGGCATCGCGTACGCGATCGCCGTGCAGAAGTTCGACATCGTCGGCGAGATCTTCGGCGCGATGCCCGTCGGCAACCACGACAACTATCAGCCGCTCGAAGCGATCGGTGGCATCAAGCTGTACCTCGCGCGCAACTCGTTCCTCTCGCTCGGCGCCGGCCGCGGCCTGCTGCCGAACAAAGGCGCGAACCCCGACCTGCGCGCGTTCATCGGCATCGTGTTCGAGCCGAACATCGGCGACCGCGACGGCGACGGCATCAAGGACGATGTCGACAAGTGTCCCGATGATCCCGAGGATTACGACGGCTTCGAGGACGAAGATGGCTGTCCCGAGCCGGACAACGATCGCGACGGCATCCTCGACGAAGACGACAAGTGCCCGAACATTCCGGAAGACAAAGACGGCTTCCAGGATGAAGACGGCTGTCCCGAAGGCAACAAGGGCGATCGCGATGGCGACGGCATCCTCGACGAGGTCGACAAGTGCCCCGATGATCCCGAGGACTTCGACGGCTTCCAAGACGAAGACGGTTGCCCCGATCCCGACAACGATCAGGACGGCATCCTCGATGTCGACGATCTGTGCCCGAACGATCCGGAAGACAAGGACGGCTTCGAAGACGAAGACGGCTGCCCCGATCCGGACAACGACAAGGACCGCATCCTCGACAAAGACGACAAGTGCCCGAACGAGCCCGAGACGTATAACGGCTTCGAGGACGAAGACGGCTGCCCGGATCGCGGCCGCGTCGTCGTCACCGACACCTCGATCGAGATTCTCGACATGGTGTACTTCGAGTACAACAAGGCCGTCATCAAGTCGGAGTCGTATCCGATCCTCGATGCAGTCGCGGCGACGCTCCAAGGAAACCCGAGCATCAACCTCATCGAGATTCAGGGTCACACCGACGAACGTGGCGACGACGCGTACAACCTCGACCTCTCGGATCGCCGCGCGAAGTCCGTGCGCGAATATCTGCAGGGCAAGGGAGTCGACGAGAAGCGTCTGACCTCGCAAGGTTACGGCGAGACGCAGCCGCTTGATCGACGTCACAACGAGGCGGCTTGGGCCAAGAATCGCCGCGTTGCATTCCTGATCTTGAAGCGCGCGACAGACTGAGGCGCATCGATCGAATTTTGGCCCGCAGCGAAGCGAGGACCAAAATCTCCCTGCGCCGAAGGAATCCCCCGGGCGACTGAGCGCTCGTCAAGAAGATGGCGCGTGCCCGGCGTGCTGGTAGGCTCCACGGGTGATCCGGTTCATCGTGACGCTGGCCGTCTTGATCGCGCTGATCTACCTCGGCGCGACCGTGAAGATCGGGAAGCACACGTTCTTCGGGCATGTGCGCGCGATCTGGCACACCGAACAGGTCCAGGACCTCAAAGACGGCGTCAAGGAGAAGACCGGTCCCGCGGTCGACCGCGTCAAGCGCGGGATCGAGGCCGGGTACAACGCGATGAAGGACGATGGCGGCCCGAGCGCGCCTGCCTCCGGTTCCGCGGCGCCTGCGCCGGCTTCGCCGTGAAGTTTCCGCTGACCGAGCAGCTGATCGCCGAAGCGCGACGCTTCGACCTGCGCTCCGCGTGCTGCCACTGCTTCTATTGGAACGCGCGCGAGCAGAAGTGTTGGCACGACTGGCCGGATGAAGGGCAGCGCCGCTATCCGATCGATGCGATCGATCCGGTGACCGGCGAGAAGCCGACCGAGGTCGCGTTCTGCAAGGAATTCGAGCTGCGCTAGGTGTGAGATAGCTCCATCCACGCCGCGTGCGATGGAAACGCGACTTACGATTTTCTGTTCATGTCGCGTGCGATGGAAACGCGACTTACGATTTTCTTGCCCATCGATTTCGCGGGCGATCGTTGCGTATCCTCGTCGACGATGAGGTGGATCTCGATCGCGATCGTGCTCGTAGGCTGCGGCAGTCAGATCGCGACCGTCCCCCCGGACGCAGCAGCGCTCGACGGCCGACCGTCACCGATCGATGCGCCCTATACGACGTTCATCCTGACGAGCCCGGTGATCGCCGCGGGTGCTGCGATCCCGGTCGACAACACGTGCGATGGCAACAACGTATCTCCCGCACTCGCGTGGAACGGCGGACCCGCGAGCGCGATGAGCTTTGCGGTGATTCTGACCGACAAAGCTGTCGATCAGGTCCAGTGGGTGATCTACGACATCCCTGCAACCCGAACCGCGCTGCCCGCGAACATCGATCGGTCGTACGCGCCAAGCAATGTCTCGGGTGCGCACCAGACCATGAGCTATCAGCCGACCAAACGCGGCTATCGCGGCCCGTGCCCGCCGCTCGGTGACGCGGCGCACGGTTATGAATTCGCGGTCTACGCACTCGACGTCGCCACGCTGCCCAGCACGAACAGCAACACGCCGATCGATCAAGCCGCGGCAACGATCGTGCAGCACCAGATCGATCTCGCGAAGCTCCACGGGACGTACGCGCGGTTAGCTCAACCGATGAATTGATCCTGCTCCGAGGAGCGCTTCGTGCCGAAACGTCCGATCCGCGACCGCCTCAAGCGAGCGGCCGGGTCGGCGACTCGTCGATCTCGCGCCACGGGCGCTGCCGAGTCAACGCATCCGCGGCGACCCGATGCGCGGCCGACAGCTCGTTCGCAAATGCCGCGATCAGTGCGGCGTGAAGCTCGACGGCGGTCTGAAAGCGTTCGGTTCGGCGCTTCGCGAGCGCGATCGCAAAGAACCGTTCGACATCGCGCGACACCGGCACGATCGCCCCCGGACGGATCGGCATGTTGTGCACCATCGCGTAGAGCATCGCCGGTGTGTCCTTGCCCGTGAACGGCATCCGGCCCGTCACGCAGCGATAGAGCAGCGCGCCGAGCGCGTAGAGATCGGCGCGGTGATCGACCGATTCACCTCGCGCCTGCTCGGGTGCCATGTAACCGGGCGTGCCGATCACGCCGCCCTGCGTGAGAGTTCCGGTGTGGTCGCCGAGAACCGCGACACCGAAGTCGAGCAGCTTCCACGTGCCATCGATACTACGGAACACGTTGTGCGGCTTGAGATCGCGATGGACAACCCCGGTCTCGCGCGCGAGATCGAGCACCATCGCGAGTTGTCGGGTGAGCTCGAGGAGCGTCTCCCGATCGAGTGTTCCGGCTTCGCGCAGCACGGCGCCGAGCGTCTCGCCACGCAGCCGTTCCATCGCGAGGAACGCGACCGCGTCATCGGGCCCCGCGGCTTCGAGCACGCGGACGACATGCGGCGATTCGAGCGCACTCACGGCGAGCACCTCGCGGAGGAATCGCTCGACGTGATGTCGATCGACCATCATCTCGCGCCGTAACAGCTTCACGGCCGCGGGCGCCGCGGTGTCGACGTGCTTGGCTTCATACACCTCGCCCATGCCGCCACGGCCGAGCACGTTGCCGAGCTCCCAGCTGCCGACGACGGTTCCCGTGAATCGACCCGGGCCGCCGATCTTGAGCGCGCGATCGAGATCGTCGCGAGCTTCGTCGACTTGCGCCAGCCGCATGCCCGCGATCTTGGTCGCACGATGGAGCTCGACCATCGAGCGCAGCGATGCGGCTCGCGTCGACCTCGCGAGCCAGAATGCGAGCGCGTAGCCGAACTGCACGCCAAATTGACCCGCGATCCGACCTTCGATCGACAAGGTCGAGCGCGGTGGTGCGAAGCCATTGTCATCGAGTACGCGAGCGAGCACGAGGATCGCGAACACCAGGTGCGAACCCGCGCTGAACACGAATACGGCGTACGCCGCCGCGCGGTTCTCGGTGCGGCAGAAGAAATAGATCCCGAGTGCGACGATGATCGGCGCCGCCGTGTAGATACCGGCGTACATGTTCGCGAGAAACCCGCAACCGGAGCACGCGAGCGCGAGTGCCGTCATCGTCGTTTGGCGATAGCGATTCGTACGGTAGAGCGTGCGATAGACGAGCATCGACGCTACCGTGGTCGCGAGGATCGCGATCGCGAGCACGAGCGCGAGCTCGCGATTTCCCGGCAGCCGCCATGCGGCGACGATCGCGCAGGCCGCGACCAGCCACCCGATCCGCAGAAATCGGCGCGTGCGCTCGAGCTCCTCATCATGGAGTGCATCGGCGGCGATACCCTTCATGCGAGCTCCTGCCACGGTGCCGAGTCGATCAAGCGATCCGCAGCCGTGCGCTGCGCTTCCGCGAGCTCGCCGCGAAGCGCGGCTGCGAGCTGCGTCGCGAGGAGCTGTCCCGATCCGGGACGCGCCTCGGGATCCTTCGCGATCGCGAGAGCCATCCAGCGATCGACATCGGCATGCAATTGCGCGAGCGCCGACGGCCTTGGCGGCATCGTGTGGACGACGGCGTACAAGATCGCCGGGATGTCTGGGCCGCCGAACGGGTTACGTCCCGTGAGCGCGCGGTAGGCGACCGTCCCGAGGCTGTAGAGGTCCGCGCGATGATCGATGCGACCGCCGCGAGTCTGCTCGGGCGGCATGTAATGGGGCGTTCCGACGATCCCGCCCTGGGTCAGCGTTCCGCCTTGTTCGTCGAGCGTCGCGACGCCGAAGTCGAGGATCTTCCAGACGCCGGCGTCGAGAACGAGGTTCTGCGGCTTGAGATCGCGGTGGACGATCCCGGCGGCGCGCGCCGCATCGAGGCCTGCGCCCACCTGGCTGACGAGCGCGCTGACTTCATCGCCAGGCAGCTGATTCTTGCGACGCAAGATCTCTGCGAGCGTCGAGCCGTGCAGGCGCTCCATCACGAGAAATGGCACCGCCGCTTCCGGTTCACTGGCCGCGAGCACGCGTACGACATTCGGTGAGTCGAGAGAGCCCATGACGCGTGCCTCGCGCAAGAAGCGAGCGACTTGGGTCGGATCGAGGAGGAGCTCGCGATGGAGCAGCTTGACCGCGACGGACTCGCGCACTTTGTCCGAGACTGCCTCGTAGACTTCGCCGTGCGCACCACGCCCGATGACTTGGCCGAGCCGAAACCCCGCGAACACGTGATCGGTGTAGCGACCCGCGCCGCCCTGCTGCGCACGCGCGAGATCCGCTCGCAGCTCGTCGAGCAGGGCGGAACGTTGCGCCGCAACGCGTGTCGTTCGTTGCAGTTGCTCGATCGAGCGCAGCGAGACCTGCCGTTGGCTCTCGCCGGTGAAATACGCGAGCGCAAACGCCCCCTGCGTAAACAACATGCCGATCACGTAGGACTCGACGCCGATCGGGCGATCGGTGGCGAACACGCCCGGATCCACGGGGATGAAGCCGCTGATCAACGCGAGCGAGATCACCGCGTGGCAGATCACCGATGCGATGTACACGGCCCGCCGCACGCCGAGCTCGCTGCGGCCGATGAAGTGCAAGCCGAGCACCATCAGGACCGAGGTCAACGTGAACATCCCGAAGAACAAGATCGCGACGTGCGTGTTGATGACGCACATCACGCCGAGCACGAACAACGCGCGCGGCGTGTATCGCTGTGGATCGCGAAACGCGATGAAGAACCCGAGACTCACGACGACGCCGAGCGCGAGCGCGCACACGAACGCGATCGTCATCATCCGCGTGCTCTGCACGAACGGGATCGTCAGTAGGCCAACCACGGTTGCGGCCCAACCGAGCTTGATGAACGTGCGCGTGCGTTCGACCTCTTCGCCGCGCAGCGCCTCGGCCGCGGTCGTGATCGTGCCGGTCAGCGGGGTCGGCGTGCGCAGCGGAACGAGGGAACGCTCCTTGACGACAAGGCTCGGCTCGGGCGTTGCCTGTGCGAACGCAGCGGGCGCGGCCTGGGTCGCGTGCTCGTCGGTCAGCTCGACCGTCGGTCGATCGTTGACCGTACGATCCTCGTCCGGCGAGCTACCCATCCCGCGTCAGTGTAGCCTCGGCAACGACCGAGATCAGCGCCACGCCCGCGACTTACGCACGTGCCTGGTTGCGCGATTTGTGCATTGACTACGAGTAGTTGCTACTGCGCGTCCTCGTCGTCGAGCTCGCGCATCCCGCGAAACAGCGGCACCAGGATCAGCGCAAACGCCAGGACGCTCTCGATCCCACTTCCGGCGCAGCCAGCACGCTCGGGCGCCAGCACGACCGTTCCGCCATCGCCGCACGCGGCAGCCATCAAGACGACGAGGATAACGAACGTGATCGTGCGCATGTGCCTGTTCACGAGCAAGCGGCGCGCCCTCGGCAATCCCACAAGATCATTGCGTTCGCGATGCCCGGTGTCGGCTCGACTGGCCAGGACAGCTGACCCCGGCGAGGGCCTGCGAACCCGTGTCATCGCAGATCGTCCTCGGCGATCCCGCGAAGCAGTGGAAGGACCAACAGCCCGACGGCAAGACACAGAGCAGCGGCAACGATCAGGTCACGCAACATGGCGCTCGCGTGAGCAAGCCTCGCGCCGCGAATTGGCCCGGCCAATCCCGCGTGATCACGTTGCGCGATGCGCGAGCGATCCTCGAGTGGCCGGTACAAGCGACCCCGATGGGGTCTGCCAAGACGCGATGCTCTATGATGCGGCGTGCTCGACCTGACCTACGCACCGGAGGTCGCCGAGGCGCGCGCAGCCGGGGCGCCGATCGTCGCGCTCGAATCGACGCTGGTCGCGCACGGGCTGCCATGGCCCGACAACCTCGCCGTCGGCCGCGAGCTCGAAGCGACGGTTCGGCGAGCCGGCGCCGTGCCGGCGACGATCGCGGTGGTCGACGGGAAGCCTTGCATCGGCCTCGACCCGGCGATCCTCGAGCGCCTCGCGAAGGACGGCCGGGCATTCGCGAAGGCCGGCGCGACCGATCTCGCGGTGCACCTCGCGCGAGGCGGCTCGGCGGCCACGACCGTGAGCGCGACCGCGGCGATCGCGGCGCGTGCCGGCATCCGTGTCTTCGCGACCGGCGGCATCGGCGGCGTGCATCGCGGTGACGCCGGCGACGTCTCCCACGACCTGGTCGCGCTCGCGCGCACGAAGATCGCGGTCGTCTCCGCGGGCGCGAAGGCGATCCTCGATCTGCCGCGCACGCTCGAGACGCTCGAGACGCTCGGCGTCCTCGTGATCGGCTATCGGACCAGCGAGCTCCCCGCGTTCTACACGCGAACGTCGGGCCTCAGGCTCGAGCATCGCGTGGACACGGCGCTCGAGCTCGCCGCGATCCTGTCGCGGCACTGGGACGACCTCGACGGCGGCGGCGTGCTGGTCTGCAACCCGATCCCGGAAGACGCCGCGCTCGACACGGGTCTGATCGACGGCGCGATCGCGCAAGCGCTAAGCGAAGCGCAGGCGGCAGGGATCGTGGGCAAGTCGCTGACCCCACACCTGCTCGCGCGCCTTGCCGAGGTCACGCGCGGTGAGTCGATCCGGGCCAATCGCGCGCTCGCGATCGACAACGCGCGCGTCGCCGCAGAGCTGGCCCTTTCGCTGGCGGCGGCGGTCAGCGCGCGCTAGCTCGTCGATCGACACGGCGGGCAGCAGTGGCGGATCGAGCGCGTCTCCGAAGCGTGCGGCGTCCAACGCGCCGAGCGGGTGATCATATCGCCCGAGAGCGGGTCGCGCCGCTTGAAGCCAGAGGTGCCGAGGTTCACATACGATCCGGCAACGCAACGCTCGAGCTGGATCCCAGCGCTCCAGGGCTCGCGTGGCGAGTCAGTTCCGCAGCTGATAGAGCGCGAGGCTGCGGCCGCCGCGATCGAAGCCGGCCGAACGCTCGAGGAGCCAGAACCGGTCGCCGGCGAGCCCGAACTTGTAGTGCACGCCGGTCGCGAGGATGCGCGCTTTGCGGACGGCCTTGCCGTCGCTGCCGGACTTGAAGATGTCGAGGTACTCGGGGTCGGCCTTCTTGCGGGCGACCGCGTCGGGGTTCACGGGGTCGACCTGGAGCACGATCCACGCCGAGCCATCGGCGTTGACGACGCCTTGCAGCGACTTGAAGTCGTAGTTCGTGATCGGTTGATCGAGTGTGACCGCCTGGAGCTTCGCGTTGTGCCAGACCTGGACGCCGCTGTTGTCCCAGGCCATGCGGAGAAAATCGAGCTCGCCATGGGCATCGGCGAGCGTTTGGTAACGCTTGCGCTGCTCGAACAGGTCTTCGATCGGATGTTGATCGACAAAGCGACCGGTCGGAAGATCGTAGGTTGCCTCGACATCGGGGGTGCGCTGGTCGGCCTTCTTGTTCCATTCGCCGCCCTTGAGGCCGATCGCCCGCGTCATGCCATCGGCCCAATGATTGATGCGGAGCTCGAGCTTCGCGTTCGCGTTCTTGGTGTCGACCTCGAACGAGCGAGCCACGGCGACCGGCTTGCCGGTCTCGATCGCGACAACCTGGACGTCATGACGCGCGCCGGTCGGCAGCGTGGTGACGCGATCGATCGCGAGACGCTGCTTGCCATCGCGCATGATGATCGTCATGTGCGTCGCGGGCTGAAGCTTGTAGACGATCGTGCCGGCCGGCTTGGTCTTGCCGGTGGCGGTGAGCTCGACCAGTGCGGCTTCGAACCTGCCGTCTTCGGTCGCGGCGATCACGAACGCTCGCGCACCGACGAGGCGAAGTGCGACCGGATGCAACGTGAACGGCTTGAGATCGACGACGACTTCCTGCGGCTGCCCGATCGTGAACAGGTGGAGATCAGTCTTGGTCGAGTTATCGGCGGTGATGTACGCGATCGTTTGATCGGTGCTCGCGACGACATCGTCCACGAAGCCCGTCGCGGCAGTGAGCTTTGCGACCTCGGTGACACCGACGAGCGGCGGCGCGGCCGACTTCGGCTGTGCGGATGCCAACGACGCGGTCGCCAAGACCAAGACAAGACACGAGCGTCCGCGACCAAGCACCATGCTCGGATCCAATGTCACGGACCAGGACTCGCGCGCAAGTCCGCAGTTTCTTCGACACAATTCGAGGCGTTTGTTGGTCGGTTTTCGCGCCATGGGAGTATCGCATTTACTCGGAACTAAGTTCGAAGCACTCGCATCGATGCTGATACAGGTTGCTGGACGCCCGTGGATCGTCGGAGGTGACTTCTGCGAACCGCAGACAGTGCTTGCGGGGAATCGGGGTGATCCGCTTCGGAGCGAACGAGCATGGGGAGGTCGTGGCATGTGG
>JAQBQF010000104.1 GCA_028287115.1 Myxococcales bacterium | reverse complement strand
CGCGCACGGCATGTGGGAAGTCGCCGAGCGGATCGCGAAGGACGGCTCGCTCGACATTCACACGCGGTGGCCCGAGGACATTCCACCGGGTCGCGATGGCAAGACGTACTGCATCTCGCCGTTAGGTCCCTCGATCGTGCACCTGCCGGGCGCCGCGATCGTCTACCTGCTGCATCGCGCGGCGCCGGCTTACGACAAGCTCGTGAAGCCGCTCGCGACACATCTCGCACCGGCCGCACTCGGCGCGCTCGCATGCTCGCTGTTTTTCATGTTGCTCGTCGAGCTCGGTGCACGCAAGAAGACCGCGAGCGTGTGCACCGCGATCCTCGCGGTCGCCACGACGACGTGGGTCTACGCGCGTTATCCGTACTCCGAGATCTTGCAGATGACCTGCTTCCTCGGGTTGTTCCGGCAGACGCTACGCGTGCTCGACAAGCCCGATCGCCGCGAGGCGCTGTGGCTCGGCGCGTGGGCGGGCGTGCTGCTCAACGCGAAGTACGTGCTCGCGCTGCCGATCGCGGGCGCGGCGCTGTTGATCGTGTGGACGCTGCGCCGCAACCGCAAGGAGCTCGCGCGCGTCGTCGGCTGGGCTGCGGTCGCCGGCGTGCCGCTCGTGCTCGTCGCGTGCGCGTACAACTATGCGCGGTGGGAATCGGTGACGAGCAGCGGCTACGAAGGCTACCTCGCGCCGTACTTCGGCGGCCGTTACTTCGATGGGTTGTGGGGCATGTTGCTGTCGCCGAACAAGAGCGCGTTCGTGTATTCGCCTCCACTCGTGCTCGCGGTGATCGGCTTGCCGCACGTGATCCGGACCCAGCGCAAGTTCGGGCTCGCGCTACTCGCGATGGCATGCCCGCTATTCCTGCTCTACTGCCAGTACAAGACGTGGAGCGGCGACTACGCGTGGGGCCCGCGGTTCTTCGTGTGGCTGTTGCCGGTCGTGCTCGTCGGGCTCTACGGATTCTGGGACGGGGTCGCGGCGCGCTGGCGTCCGCGGGTCCGGATCGCGATCCTCGGATCCGTCGTCGCGCTCGGCATCGGCGTGCAGGTCATGGGCAACGCGCTGTACTGGGACCACTTCATCCGGGTCTCGATCGACGTCAAGAACCAGTGGCTCGGCAACCCGAACCGCAGCGGCGCATACCTCGCGGAGCGAGGACGTGGACACTGCGACTCGTGCCTCGAGGACACGTATCAATTGCTGTGGCTGCCGGCATTCCAGCCGGTGCTTGGCCACTGGTGGCTCGTCAAGTCGATCGTCGCCGGTGACGATGAGCGGGAGGCACAGAAGTCGGCGCCGTGGCGGACCTACACGACGCTCGACATGAATCTCGCCGCGACCTATCCGCGAGCGCGGTTCGACTGGTGGGGGTTGTTATGGCTGAAGGACGCGCGCGAGACCTGGGTCGCCGGGCTGGTGCTGCTCGTCGTGATGCTCGGGGCTACCTTGCTCGGAACGGTGATGTGGATTCGGCTGCATCGCGCCGCCGTCGATCCGTAACGTGACCGCAATGGGTGGTCGCGATACCATTCCTCCGTGCTGAAGGTAGTCCGTGACCCCGAATCGGAACCGCGATCGACCGTTCCGTCGGATGACGAGATCGAGCGCTGGGCCGTCGCCTATCTCAAGCACGCTCCGATCTCGCTCGCGCTGCGCGAGATCAATCGGCTCGTCGCGATCCAGTCCGTGACCGGCGATCGCGGTCCCGTGCTCGACGTCGGGTGTGGCGACGGCTTCTGGTGGACGGTGCGCGACGACAAGCGCGAGATCTACGGGATCGATATCTCCGCGCGCGAGATCGAGCAGGCGAAGCTGCGGATCACCGCGAAGCTGACCGACGTCTCACGCGAGACGCCGTTCGCACCGACGAAGTTCGAGGAGATCATCGGTAACTGCTCGCTCGAGCACGTGCCCGACATCGATGCGGCTCTGTTGAACCTGCGCCGAGCTGCGTCCGACAAGGCGCGCCTCCTGATGTTTGTCCCGACGCCGCGGTGGGCGTATCAGGGCCGCATGCAGTCGCTGCTACTCCGCTACGCACCGCGGCTGGCGATGACGTTCTCCGGTGCGGTCAACGGGTTCTTTCAGCACTGGCATCTCTACGATCAGAAAGTCTGGACGCGGCTCCTCGAGCAGAACGGCTGGAAGGTCAAGGCGACGTTCGGGCTCGGCTCCGCGCGGTCGGAGTTCCTGTTCCGGTTGTTCATGGTGCCTTCGTTCGTGGAATTTCTCGGCAAGAAGCTGACGGGGTTCTATCCGTCGACGGTCGCCCGGTTTTTTCCCGATCGCGTGCTGTCACCGCTCGCGAAGTTCGTACGCTGGGCGATCCACGATCCGATCGTCGCCGCCGACTCGCCAACCGCGTACGAGTATCTGATCGTCGCGGACGCCGCCGAGCTTCCGGCGCGCTAACGATCAGGCCGAAAGGCCGAAGTTGCGCTCTTGATAGATTCGCAGGATGTCCGCGGCGGTCTCTTCGATCGCGCGATTCGTGACGTCGATGACGGGCCAGTTCGCGTGCTTGCGGAACACTTCGCGGCAGTACGCGATCTCGTTGTCGATGTGCGCGCGCTGGCCGTAGCTCGAGTCGTGCGGCATGCCGAGGTGTGTGAGGCGAGCTTGCCGGATCCGCATCAGCATGTCGGGCTGCACGATCAGGCCGAAGACTTTTCGCTCGTCGACTTGCGACAGCTCTTCCGGCGGATCGACCCCGAGGACCAGCGGGACGTTGGCGACGCGCAGGCCGCGTTGCGCGAGGTACGTCGACAGCGGGGTCTTGGAGGTGCGCGAGATCCCGACGAGCACGAGATCGGCCTTGGGCAGGTTGCGCGGCTCGGCGCCGTCGTCGTTCTTGACCGCGAACTCGACCGCTTCGATCCGGCGGAAGTAGTCCTCCGTGATCATGTGCAGGAGGCCGGGCACGCCCGCCGGTGGTGCGCCGAGAAACATCGCGAGCTTCGAGATCAGCGCGCCCATCAGATCGACGATCTCGATGTTGAAGCGCTCGACGAGCTTCGAGATCAGATCACGTTCCTCGGGATTGACGACGGTGAACACGACGAGCGCCTTGAGCTCCGCCGCCTTCTCGAGGATCTGCTCGAGCTCGGTCTCGAGCCGGACGCGCGAGAACAGCCGGATCTGGACCGGCTCGCTGAACTGCAGCGTCGCGGCGCGCACCATGCGCTCGGCGGTTTCGCCGGTTGCGTCGCTGATGATCATCACCGTCTTCATCGGCGCTCTATATCATGGGGCTGCCGCCAACAGGCGGATCCGGATTTGGATCATCGTCGTGGCCGACCGTAGGCCTCGATGAATTCTTCGTACTCGCCGGCGTCGAGCCACAGGCCGTCCGTCGGGCACAGGTCGAAGCGCATCTGCTGGGCCAACCTGAACTTCATATCCTGACGACAGATAGGGCAAGGCGCGCCTCCCCATGGCCACCCGGCCGCGAGGTCCGCGGGAGCGAGCTTCACCCGTTCCCACTGAACGATCGTCTCGATTGCCTCGCGCGGATACCACTCGCCGCAGCCGACCGCACATACGAGCCGCCCCATCTCGCCATCGCTCTCGATCGCGCCACCGCAGCGCGGACAGATGCCACTCTGCATGCCGCCCCG
Source organism: Myxococcales bacterium (assembly GCA_028287115.1). GTDB lineage: Bacteria > Myxococcota_A > Polyangia > Haliangiales > Haliangiaceae > JABFXX01. Next base: position 42,710 of record JAQBQF010000104.1, on the reverse strand, counting down.
ATACGGGCCTTCGTCCATCGCCCTATAGTACGGGCAACCGCACGCGAGTCGCACCGTGATCGATCACGCGCGGACATTCCGGATCGGGCAGAGCGGGATCGCCGAGCACATGCGAGCTGACGACCTTGCATCCGCCGCGACACAGCGAATGGTACTCGCAGCTCGCGCAAGGCTCATGTGCATCGCGCCACGTGCGGAACGCACCGAACGCATCCGGCGCGGACCAGTACGCCGCGAGTGCATCGATGCGCGGCCGTTCGCCTTCGAGAGCGGGCGGAGGCGAAGCGAAGCTGCAGGCAGTGAGCCGCCCATCGGCCTTCGCACCGACGAGGAAATCGCCGCCGGTGCAACCGAACACCGCGAGCTCCGCGAGTAGCGTGCGCTCGGGTTTGTGATGCGCGAGCATCGGGGTGTACGAGCAATCGACCTTGACGCGGATCCGATGCTTGCGCGCGGCCGCGAGCACCGTCGGTAGGAATGCGCGGTGTTGCTCGTCGGTGCAGCGCTGATCGTTGTACGCGCGTGCGCCCCGGCCCGAAGGCTTGAACCGCAACAGCTCGACCTCGGAGAGTCGGCGTTCGCTCGCGTACGCGAAGATCTGATCGAGCTCGGCGAAGTTATGGCGCGTGACGACGACGTTGATCCCGATCTCTCGCTTGGCCGCACGCAGCGCGCGCACCGCCGCATCCGCGCGCGCGAATCCATCGAACCCGCGCACCGCCGCGTACGTCGCGTCGAGCCCGTCGATCGAGACGTTGATCTGGCCGAACCGATCGACCACCGCGAGCAGTCGATCGAGCCCCTCGAGACCCGAGGTCGTGAGGTTGGGAATGATCCCGCGACGGCGCGCGTGATCCGCAAGCTCTCCGAGCCATGGCAACACGGCGCTCTCGCCACCGCCGAGCGCGACGTGAAACACGCCGGCGTCTGCGAGCGCGTCGATCGCACGCGTCCACTCGACGAGGCCCCACTCGTTCGGGCCGCCCTGCGGCGAAGCGCCGGTGTAACAGCCGGTGCAGCCGGCGCCGCACCGATTCGTGAGCTGTAGGTGCGCTTCGAGCGGCGCCGAAAGTACGTGCTCGCCGAGCTCGGTTTCGGACGCGCGCCACGCAGCCGGTGGCGCTCCGACGTCGACGATTCGCTTCGCCATCGCGCGATCGACAAACACGAGCGCGCGCGGCACCGTGAGTTGCACGATCGCGCCGAATCGCTCGAACCGCGCACGCCGGGGAGGGTGCTTGCGCGCGAATCGCACGCGATCGATCCACGCCATCGCGGTATCTCTCGCACGCGTGATGATCGACACGCGCAGACTGTAGCAGGCGATCCTTCGGCGGCTGCCGAGACCGTCCGTCACGGAAGCAAGGTGCTCGGTGAATTCCTGCAGGCAGCCGTCGCGATGCGACGCAAAGCGGTTGCCGAGCTGATCGGCACGAGCAGCTCGAGTCCGACTAATGTTGTTTCTCTGCGTCGGGCGATTCGACGCGGAGCGGCCGGCGCCAACGCAAGAGCGCTCCGATCACAGGCGTCAGCACGGCGAGCGCGGTCGCGCCGACGAGCAAGAACGTGACGTCGACGCCGAGACTCGACGAGTTGGGGTTCATCCCCCACTTGATCGCGAGAATGCGTCCGCGTTTCGACATCGCAAGCGAGTCTAGCATCGAGATCGAGGGGATCGAGGTCAGTTCGCGTCCGGGCCGCCGCGAACGGTCTCTGCAAGCAAATCGACGAGGCCGTCGCGCGTCATCGCGATATAGCCAACGGCGGCCACGGCGATCACGCACGCGAGCACATGAGCGACCGCGCGCGCGCGAACCGAGCGGCCGCGCGCGCGCACGAGATCGAGCGTCGTTCCGGATAGCCACGCGACGACGATGCCGGCGATCGAGATGCGCAGCACCGCCGGTGCGATCGCTCGATGTGCAGTGAACGCGACTGCGATCAGCACGCACGCGACCGGCGCCAGGAACATCACCTCCACAGGTGGGCGGATCGCCGGCCGTTGCCGCCCACCGCGGAGGCTCGCCTCGACGAGCGAACCGGCGAGACCCGCAAGCGCGATCGCGAGCGCGATCCACGCGTAGAGGTACAGATCGTCATGGAACCGACCCCGCGCGATCTGTTCTACGAGCTCGTCGCGTTGCACGACATCTTCGCTGTTGCGAACAGACAGCGCGCGCACGAGGCGATCCGCGAGCGCCCAGTCACGAGCATCGATCGCTGCACCGGCCGCGCCGCGGCGCGCGAGGATCGCTCGAGGCGATCGTGGCCACTTCATCGCGACGTCGTCGTAGACCGCGCGTGCAGCCTCGAATCGACCCGATCGGCGGTGCCACTCCGCGAGCCACAGCGCCGCGTCGGGTGCACCGGGCCACGCCGCAGTGGACAGCGCCGTCGCGCGGCGAACGACCTCGTCGATCGAGACGCGATCCGCATCGGCGATCAGTTGCGCGAGCTCTCCTGCCTCGCGCGCGTACTCGCCGTGGGGCCCGAGCTCCGCCCGCAGTTGCGCGACCCGCCGCTCCGCCGCCCCGGCGGCTCGCGCATCGGGTAGCTCGCGCACGATCCGCTCGTAGATCGCGAGGGCGTGCGCCGGATCCGCGAGCTTGTCTTCACAGGCGCGCGCGGCGGCGAGGAGTGCGTCCGCGAGCTCGGGCGCTGCAGGCGCGTGCTCGATCTCGGTGACCGCGGCCGCGACCGCCGCTCGATCGCCCGAGCCGAGCGCATGGAGGCTGACCTCGACGCGCGACTCCGCGAAAGCGAGCGAGCTCGCGATCAACAGGCTGATCGCGCACCCGCGCATCTCAGTCGTCGACAGCGACCTTCGAGCATGCCTTCTCGAATGCCGCCGCGAGACCGAACGCCGGCTCACCGAGCTCGGCCTGGCACACGTAGTGTTTCGTCGCGCCGTCGGTCCACCAGGTGGTGATGATCTGGATCTTCTTCTCGCCGCTGGTCATCGTCACGCCCGCGCCCTGCTGCTCGGTTTTCGGCTCCATCTGGAACACCAAGGTCCGGCCGGTGGGACGCTTGTCGTCCTTGATCACCTTGCCGGTGACCTGACCGCTCGTGAACTGGTTGTAATAGACCTTCTCGACGACCGCGGCCCAGTCCTTCTTCTCGCAGCTGCCATCGCAGTTGCTGCCGACCTTGAAGCTCGTCTTGCCCATGGTCTGCGAGCCAAAATTGTCGCTGTCGGCAGGCTCGAGCGAGCCGGGCATGAAGCCCTTCTTCCAGCCCTTCGGCGCGACGACCGAGTACTTCGTCGGATGCCTGCCCATGCCATCCTCGATCGTGGCGGCTTCGAATTCGAGCTTGCCCTTCATCTCGGCAGGGATCAGCGCGTTGACGGCATCGGCGTCCGCCTTCGTCACCGAATCCGCGCTGCCGCCCTTCTTGCCGCACGCCGCGACGACCAACAATCCCACGATCAATTGCTTATTCATTGTCCGTTCCTCCGGAAGTGCCCTCGCCGCGATGAATCCCGAGAGCGCGCAGTTTCTTGTGCAGATTCGTGCGCTCGATCCCGAGCGCTTGTGCGGTGCGAGAGATGTTCCACTCGAACTCGGCGAGCCGGATGCGAATAAATTCGGACTCGACCTCCTCGCGAAACTCGCGCAGGCTCTTGCCGGCATAGCGGCCGAGATCGATCGCGGTCTGCGGGCCGGTCGTGCCGGTCTTGCCGGCGGCGCGCGGACCGCCGAGATACGGCGGCAGATCCTTTTCGCGAATCACCTCGTCCGACATGATCACGAGCCGCTCGACGACGTTGCGCAGCTCGCGGACGTTGCCGGGCCAGTCGTACTGCTTGAGCCGCTCGAGCACCGGCTCGTCGACGGGCTTGTAACCGAGCCCGTTCTCGTCGCAGCACTCGCGCACGAACGATTCGACGAGCAGCGGGATGTCATCCGGTCGCTCCTTGAGATCGGGCGATCGGATCGGCACGACGTTGAGCCGGAAGTAGAGGTCTTCGCGGAAGGTCCCGGTCTTGACCATCTCTTCGAGATCGCGATTGGTCGCCGCGACGACGCGGCAATCCGTGCGCAGGCTCTTCTCGCCACCGACGCGCGTGAACTCGCCGGTCTGCAGCACGCGTAGCACCTTCGCTTGCGCCGAGAGCGCCATGTCGCCGATCTCGTCGAGGAAGATCGTGCCTCCGTCGGCGACCTCGAACAGGCCACGCTTCTTCGCGATCGCGCCGGTGAAGGCGCCGCGCTCGTGACCGAACAGCTCGCTCTCGATCAGCTCGGGTGGGATCGCCGCGCAATTGACCTTGACGAACGCGCCGGCAGAAACACTGCTATTGCGATGGATCGCGCGCGCGATCAGCTCCTTGCCGGTTCCGCTCTCGCCGGTGATCAGCACGCGGCTGCGCGTCGGCGCGACCTTCGCGATCTGGCGCCGGAGATCCTGCATCACCGAGGTCGAACCGAGCAGCTCCCAGCGTGCGTCGACGGCGCGGCGCAGATCGTGAACCTCGCGCCACATCTTGCGGCGCTCGAGCGCGTTGCGCGCGGTCACCATCACGCGATTGCGATCGAGCGGCTTCTCCATGAAGTCGAACGCGCCCAGCCGCGTCGCGGCGACCGCATCTTCGATCGTCGCGTGGCCCGAGATCATCACGACGGGAATCTCCGAGGTCCGGCTCGACATTCCGTCTTCGCCGCGCGCCTTGATCGTGCGCAGCAGATCGAGCCCGTTGTCATCGCCGAGCTTGACGTCGAGCAGGATCAGGTCGACCAGATCGCGCGCGAGCACGACATCGGCTTCGGCGATCGATCCCGCCTCGTGCACGACGTGGCCTTCGCCTTCGAGCACCATGCGCAACGTCCGGCGGATGTTCTTCTCATCGTCGACGATCAGGATCGGCTCGCGCGATCCTGGTTGGGCAGCTTCATCGGTCATCGGATTCCTTCGGTGCGTCCTCGCGTTCGAAGCGCTCGCGGCGGTAGCGATTCCACCAGAAGAGAGCGGCGAGCACGACGACCCCACCTCCGACATACACCGGACGGCGGTCGGGTGGCGGGGCTGCGGGCGAGATAGTCATCGGCGCCACGGGCACATGTGACCCGTCTTGCATGCTCGGCGCGTTCGAGCTCGGCGTCACCGTTGGAACGGGGGCCCCCACGTCGGCCGCCGGTACGGGTCCCGAACCCTCGGGCGCCATCGCGATGTCGACGCGCTCCGTCACGCCCGGGTCGATCGTCTCGATCGTCGCCTTGCAGTCCGCAAGGCCGCGCGGGTCCGCACCGGTCAGCGCGATACATTCGCCGAGGACGCCGACGAGGTGCTCCGCATCGCCGGCGATCACGAGATGGGACACATCGATCGTTCCGCCGATCGTGTCGCGCCAGGTCAGGCGCGCGTCGACTTGCTTCTTCACGGGGTCGACATGTTGTTGCCAGTCGTCTTCGGTGATTCCCGATCCGGACAGTGCGGCCCGGCGCGAAGACCCGTGGAGCTCGTCGACCTCGGCACGCACCGCGCGATCGCGATCTGCGGTGATGTCGACACTCACGCGCGTCCAGAACAACGCGACGCCGGACTTGGTCGCGGCGAACGTAGAGACCTTGGTCTGCATCGTCCCGAAGTGACGCTGCTCCGAGGTCCGCGCCGTGAGACTACGGGTCTGTTCGTCGTCCTTCTTCCATCCCGGTTGCATCCGGAACATCGGCTGGGCGTGAGCGACAGAGGCCCACGCGAGGATCGCGAGCACGATCCGCTTCACGGCAGCCTCCCGACCAGGCCGGTGCACGCCGACTCGCATGCGATCGGCTCGCGCTCGTTCCAGAAACACGCGAGCGCGGCGATCCGGCCCGTGCTGTCGAGCTGCGCGCGGAGCCGGCCTCGATACTTGTCACGCGTGAACGCGAGCGAGAGCGTGCCGCGATCGGCCCCGGCGGCCGGCTTGACGACATCGCGGATCGCGATCCCCGCGAGCGCCGGGGCGATCCCGCGGCCCCGCTCCGTCTCGGGTGCGAGATCATCGAGCACTTGTTGCGCCATCACGTCGGGGGCCGCGCTGCCACCGCGCATCGAGAACCACGCGCCGTAGCAACCCATCGCCGGCTCGCCCCACGCCTCGCTGCCATCGACCGTCACGTGCTCGGTCTTCGCGGCATTGGTCACCGCGGTCGCGAGATCCGGTAGTGCGCGCCACCCGGTCGGAGGCGTGATCCCCGAGCCCGGACCCGCCTCGGCAGATTGTCGACATGCGGCCAGCGCGAGCACCGCGATCAACCGTAGCTGAGCCATACCCTCTGACCGGATTCGACGCCGAGCCGGCGGCGGGCTTCCTCCGCCAACCCCACGACGCCCGGCGCGAGCGAAGTCACGCGGGTTCCGATCGCGCGGAACCCCGGACGGACTCCCGGCAGATCGATCCCGATGATCGCCCACTTGTCACCTTCGGTCGGGCCGGGACCGACCGAGAGCTCGCGGGCTTCGGAGACGATCGTGATGTCATCGGTTCGCGCGGTAAAATGCGGTCCGCCGTCGAACGGATCGATCTGGTCGGCGTAATCAAACCCGATCCGCCGCAGCATCGTCTCGACCGCTTTGGTCTCCGGACCGACCTTCCCGATCAGCTGACGCACGTCGTCGGGCAACAGCTCGGTGTGGATCGGGTCGTCTGGGAACAACGCGTGAATGAACTCTTTGTTGTCCTTCGACAGGCGATCCGCCTCTTGATACGTGAGGCCCGTGAACCGGCGTCCGAGCGCCTCCCAGAGCTTCGACGTGCCGTCCGGCTCGAGTGGAGGCAGCAGCTCGGACAGGACGCGGTCGCGAAAGATCGGCCGATTCATGCCCATGAACAGGAACCGCACGTACGACAGGGCTTTTCCGAGTGCATCGGTGTTCCGCCGATACTCGGGCAGCAGGATCAGGCCACCGATCTCCGTCGGGCCGTTGTAGTTGTAGCCAATCCGCAGCGTGCGATGGACGAAGTACTTGTCGAGGGTCACCGAATAGCGCTCGTCGTTCTCGACCCGGAAGAAGATATGGGGCGCGCGCTTGGTGCCGTGCTGCGCGTAGATCATCGACGTGCCGATGATTCGCTTCTTCGCGAGATCTTCGAGCACGAACACGAACTCGCGCTCGTGCTCGGGCACGGCGCCGGTGAAGGACTTCTCGGACCTATCGAGGATGCCTTCGATGATCGCGTGATCCGCCGGCAGGTTGACCGTATCGAGGTGCTCCGCGACCGCGAGCACTTGGTCGACATCCTCTCGATACGATTGACGAATCCGATACACGACGACCGGAACCTACCACGGACCTCACCCGCGGGCTTACGGCAGAACGCTGGCGATGCTCGCGGACAGCGACGCAGGGCTCGCGACCTCGGCGATCCAGTCGAGGAATCCAGGCGGTAGCCGCTCTTCCGCGATCTCGTAACTCTGGATGATTCTGATCCGGCGCTTGTGGATGCCCTTGCGGCGTTCGTTCTCGGCGTCGATCCAGTCGAGGATCTCGGGCAGGGACTCGACCGTCGCCTTCTTGATGTCGTGCATGAGGAGCACGTTGCGGCCGGTCATCTGACCGACCTGCTTGGTCACGTAGTCGAACGCTTTCTTCGCGTTGCCGTGCTTCCACTCCTGCGGATCGAGGTCCCAATGAAAGTGCGTGAGGTGGCGCTCCGCCAGCATGCTCTCGACCCGCTCGCAGCGAGCACCGTACGGCGTCCGGAACCAGCCGGTGGCGATGCCGGAGGCCTTCTCGATCGCGGTCTTGCCGTCGTCGATCTCGCGGTTGGCGCGATCGTCATCTTTGATCCGGCACAGATCCTGATGCGTCATCGTGTGGTTTGCGATGATGTGGCCTTCGCGCAGGATGCGGGCGATCACCTCGGACGCGCGCTTGTTCGCGGCCATCTCGCCGACCATGAAGAACACCGCGTGGATGTGATGTTTGGCGAGGGCGTCGAGCACCGCGGGCGTGGTCTGCGGATTGGGGCCGTCGTCGAACGTGAAGATCAGCTCCGGATCGCCCGACATCGTGGGGCCGGCCGCCGGCATCGGCCAGCCTTTGGGATGCTTGGGCTTGGCGTCTTTCGGCGCCGCGGCGGCATGCCTCTTCGCATCAGCGGTTCGCACGAACGGCGCGACGATGCACGCGACGATGCAGGAGAAGAGCAGTGCCCTCACGATTCTGGTGTAACACGCGACGAGCCGGCAGCATTCTTTTAGACTGCGCCGTAGAGAGGGCTGCCATGAGAGGCCTGAGATGAACGACAAGCTGCTCGAGATCGAACCGAAGCGGATCCGGCTCGCCAACACGCCAACCCGCGGGCACTGGCTACGCTACGGGGAGACGGTCGGGACGAAGATCTGGGTCAAGCGCGACGACCACACCGGTAGCGAGCTCTCCGGGAACAAGGTCCGCAAGCTCGAATACTTGATGGCCGAGGCCGTCGACCAGGGCGCAACCCACGTCATCACGTGCGGCGGCGAGCAGTCGAACCACGCGCGCGCGACCGCGTTCGCGGCGACCCAGCTCGGGATGCGAAGCCTTCTGATCCTACGGACCGATGACCCGACGAGGCCGCCGGCCCCGACGGGAAATATCTTGCTCGATCGACTGTGCGGCGCCGAGCTGCAATGGATCTCGCGGCCCGCGTGGCGCGATCGCAACCGGCTGCTGGCGGAAGCGGCAGATCGGGTTCGCGCCGCCGGAGGCCGCCCGTACGTGATTCCGGAAGGCGGCTCGAACGCGCTCGGCAGTTGGGGCTACATCCGTGCGATGTACGAGCTCGCGAGCGATCTCGAAGGGATCGCCGCGCCGGACCACCCGGTGACCGTCGTCTATGCGTGCGGCTCCGGAGGTACCGGCGCGGGCTTGATCCTCGGCGCGAAGCTCCTGGGCCTGGCGAAGCGTGGGATCCGGGTCGCCGGCGTCAACGTGTGCGACGACGCCGCATACTTCGTCGAATCGATCGGCCGAATCTGCGCCGATGCCGAAGAGCGCTGGCAGCTCGACGCGCGCGTGACGCCCGACGACATCGTGCTCGTCGACGGTCACGTCGGCCTCGGCTACGCGAAGAGTCGGCCCGAAGAGCTCGAGACGATCCGCGACGTCTGCCGCAGCGATGGCATCGTGCTCGACCCGGTCTACACCGGCAAAGCCTTCCACGGCATCGTCACCGAGCTGCGCCGCGACCGAAACCGGTTCGGTTCGGCGGTCGCATTCGTGCACACGGGCGGGATGTTCGGGCTGTTCGCATCGAGCGAGATCACGACCGTCCTTTAGCAATGCCTGGCGGCGATCTGGGCCGCGAACCCAGCGACCAAGGGGCCCGATCCGAGACCCGCACTCGCTCCGGCCTTGGCGCCTCGGCGCCTTGGCGGCGATCTGGGTCGGGCACACGCCCTACGCACGACCCTTGTGGCAATCGCGCGCGGGTTCTGGTGGAATAGCGCGATGCGTAGGGCCGTGGTGATCGCGATTCTGGTCTGCTCGGTGTCATCGGCTCACGCCGACAAGAAGAAGCACGAGACCGCACAGTGGCTCTCGGGCGGCGGCGTGGCGGTGTCATCGGTGCTCGCGCTCGGCGGCTTCGTACTTGCCCAGAACGGCGAGGCGTTCAACCAGCCGCTGTTGTGGACTGGCATCGCGACGTCGGTGGTCACGCCTTCGTTCGGCCAGTGGTACGCGGGCGAGTGGCTGACGATCGGCATGGCCGTGCGAATCGGTGCCGCGGGCCTCGCGACGTACGCGATCGAGAACAAGCAATCGGAGACCGTGTGCCTCGGTTCGACGTCGGCGAATCCGACCTATTGCAAAGGATTCACCGGGACCGGCGTCGCGCTGCTCGGCATCGCAGCGATCGCGTTCGTCGGCGGAGCCGCCTACGATGTCGCGGACGCTCCGGAGGCCGTCGATCGCTACAACGCGAAGCACGCATTCATGATCGCGCCGATGCCGATGGCGAGCCCGCAGGGACTCGTGCCGGGCGTTTCGATCAGCGGCGCGTTCTGAGCTACTTCTGTGCGACGAGCTCGTCGAGCATCGCGGTCAGATCTTCGATGTGAATCGCGCCGACGCGCGGCTTACCGACCTGATGGCCACCGCGGTCGAAGACGAACGTCGTCGGTAGCGCGCCGGGATAGTTGTACGAGACCAAGATGTCGGAGTTGTTGCGCACGATCGGGTAGCTCATCGAGTTGTCCGACGTGAAGTTGAGCAGCTCGCCATCGGTCGGGTTGTCGTTCGTCAGCACGCCGAGCATCACGACGCCGCGGCTCTTGTACTGGTCGTAGATCTTCGACAGCGCCGGGATTTCTTTCTGGCATGGGCCGCACCACGTCGCCCAGAAATTCACGACGACGACTTTGCCGGCGAGCGATTGCAGGTTGTACGCCTTACCGGTCGTGTCGATGTACGTGACGTCGGGGAGGCAGCCGTCTTGACCCTTGTTGCAGGCTTGCGCCTTGTTCGTACCGATCTTGATCGGACCGTTCGGGCCCGAGGACAGGTGAACGAACAGGAAGATCACGAGCCCGACGGAGCTCGCGAGCAGGATGCCGATCAATGTTTTCGTACTCATCGAAACCTCAGGAGCGACGGCTGCAGATCGTCTGGCGGAACAAAACCAAGGAGCTCGATACAGGTCGCGGTCACGTTTGCGATGCCCGCTTCGTTAACACGGCTGGGGTCGATATCGTAGCGATCTCCACGCATCGGATCGTCGATCAAGAATGGCACACGGTTCAGAGTATGGCTGGTTTTCACGACGGGCTGGCCGGTCTTGTCGCGCTGGACCCGACCCTTCTTGTCGCGCTGATACATCTCGTCCGCGTTGCCGTGATCGGCGGTAACCACAAGGATTCCGTGTAGTTCCTCGACGGCCTTGGCAAGCCTGGCGAGCTGGAGATCGACCGCCTCGACCGCGATCACGGTCGCGTCAAACACGCCCGTATGGCCGACCATGTCGCCGTTCGCATAGTTGACGCGCGCGAACTGGTGCTTGCCACTGCGTAACTCCTCGATCAGCCGATCCGTGATCTCGGCCGCCTTCATCCACGGCCGCTGATCGAACGACACGCGATCGGAAGGGATCTCGATATAGGTCTCGGTGTGATCGTCGAACATCCCGCTGCGGTTGCCGTTCCAGAAGTACGTGACGTGCCCGTACTTCTGGGTCTCCGAGATCGCGAGCTGCGTGATGTGCGCGGTCGAGAGGATCTCGCCCATCGGGCGCTCGATCTCCGGTGGCGAGACCAGGTAATGGCGTGGAATGTGGAGATCGCCGTCGTACTCCATCATGCCGGCGTAGAACACGTCGGGCCGGCGCACGCGATCGAACTTGTCGAACGCATCATCATCGAACGCGCGCGAGATCTCGATCGCGCGATCGCCGCGGAAGTTGAACATCACGCATGCGTCGCCGTCGAGCATCGGTGCGGGCGGCTTGACGACGAACGGCGGCAGATCCTGATCGATGATGCCGGGGATCTCGGTGCGATAGGTCTCGATCGCTTCGGTCGCAGACGCGAACGCGCGCGCATCGGCGAGCACGTGCGTGTGCCAGCCGCGCTCGACCATCGCCCAATCTGCTTCGTAGCGATCCATCGTGATCTTCATGCGCCCGCCGCCCGACACGATGCGAGCGTCGATGCCTGATTGCCGCAGGTTTGCGAGATACCGCTCCGTGCGGTCGACATATTCCAGTGCCGACGTCGGCGGCACGTCACGCCCATCGAGCAGCGCGTGGACGTAGAGCTTCTTGCAGCCGGCTTTCGCGGCCGCTCCGAGCATCGCCTCGAGATGATCGAGGTGGGAGTGCACGTTGCCGTCCGAGAGCAGGCCGAGGAAGTGCACCGCGCCGCCGCGTGCGCCGCGCTCGACGACCTTCTTCCACGTGTCGCTCTCGAAGATCGCACCGCTCTTGATCGCGCGTCCCACGAGCATCGCGCCTTGCGCGTAGACCTTGCCCGCGCCGAGCGCATTGTGGCCGACCTCGCTGTTGCCCATGTCGTCGTCGCTCGGCAGCCCGACGGCCTTTCCGTGCGCGAGGAGCTCGGCGCGCGCGCCCGGAACCCACAACCGATCGAGCGTCGGTGTCGCCGCGATCGAAACCGCATCGGCCTCATCACCGGCGCCACGCCCGATCCCATCCATCACGACCAGCACGACCGGACCGGCGGGCTTGGGTTGACGCGGATGCGGGCGAAGAGGCGACGACGACATGCCCGAACCTTAGCGGCTAAGAGCTGGGGACGCTGTCCACTTTGACAACCAATCGGATGCGCCAGACACGAGGTAGCAGCCTCGACAGACCGCGCTTACTCGCCGCGACTGCGACGAAGGGTCTCTTCGAGCTCGGGCAGGACTCGCCGATCCTTTGGATGCGATGACGCACGCTTCAGCTCGACGATCATCTCGAGGCTCAAGACATGAACCGTACGACTCCCGATGAGCGCCTCGATCGAGCGAGGCAGCAGCGCGTCGTAGTCGCGGCCGCCTTCGATCGCTCCGAGCACGTCGAGTGGACCGAACGTCGTGGCTAACAGCGAATGACCCGTGCCAGCGAGGATCTCGCTTGTCGGGCGCAAGATTTTGTCGGGCGGATCGCCGCGATAGCGCGCATCCACGCTCGTCAGTACGCTTAGCAAGCGTTCGATATTTTCAGGGGTGCGACGATGAACGATGTCGAGATCGTGAGGCGTGATCGGCGCGCCTTGAGCGACCGCCGCAAGCCCACCGACGACGATCAGCTCAACGCTGCTTGCGGCCAGCGTCGCGACCAGATCGGTCAGCTTGGGCGATGCCATCACGCAGCTCCTGGATCATGGCGAGAGTGCGATCGTTTTGTCGCAAGCGCTCCTCGGGCGTGAGGGCGAGCATCGCGTCGATCAAGGTGACGTCGATGTCGATGCGCTCGCTCACGTGATCATCATAGCAGGGCCGGGTGTCACGAAACACCGATCGGCCGAGCCTCAATGCTCCGCCGTACGCGACACCATCGCGCCGGTCCACCACTCGTAGTCGCGGCCGAGCTTGTCGTCGGTGGGAAAGAACACGAGGTAGGTCATCGCATCGTACGGCAGGAAGCTCGGCCGGCCGCCGAGGTCGTGACCGATCTGATGGACCGCGCGCCACGTGCCGGTGTTGAAGTACACCGCGGGCTTGCCGTCGATCCGGCCGAGCGGCTGCATCGATGGAAAATGCGAGTGGCCGTTGACGACGTAGCGCAGGCCGCGTCGCTTCTGCAGTTGGGTCGCGGCGACCGCAGACATCTTGCCGTCGAAGCTGTGCTGGAAGAACCGATAGAGCTGGGTCAGCCGCTCGTCCGAGCCGTGCGCGATGACCTTGTTGCGCGACAGCTCGAGTAACAGCCGCAGCTTCTTGCCGAGATCGAGCGAGAACGTCTTGTGTTGCGTCTTGAACCAGCTCCGCACGAAGTCGTTCGCGAGAAATTCGTCGACGACCTCGCTCCACACGGAGCTGATCGCCCGCACCAGCTCCGGCTTGATCACGCTCTGCTGGCGCACCCACGCCGGCACCGCGTAGACCGGGCGGACGTCATCGATGTCGTCGATCTCCTCGACGCCGGGATGATCGTTGCCGACCATCGCGCGCAGCTTGCCGGGAAACTTCAGGATCAGCTCCGAGCCGATCGCATCGCCGATCGTCGCGTCACCCTCGGGGCTCGCGTTGATCGGGTCACCGACGTTGCCGTGATACGCGAGGACGCCGTGATCGGGGAACGCGAGCTCTTTGTGGAGCTCGAGCGAGTCGCGGCCGGTCAGCGCGCGAGCGATCGCCTTCTGCGCGCCGGGTGCGGTCATCAGCAACCGATCGTGATTGCCGACGACGTAGTGCAACACGAGCTCGCCGCTCTCGACCTTGGTGCGAATCGCGTCGAAGAAGCCTTGCTCGCGCTTGATCGTATCCGTGACGATCTGCTCGACGTTCTTGACGACGCCGTTCGTCGTGGCGCCGTGATAGGGCCGGTGCCTCCCCTCGAACCACGAAGGCGAGCGCACGAGATCGAACAGATCGCCGACGATGCACAGCTCCGCCGCCCGCTTGCCGCGCACGGCGCCGATGCGACCCCAGAATCGCTTGAACTGTTCGGCCTTGCTGACCGCGTTTCCGTGCAGCCGATCGGTGAGATGGATGTCGCTGACAAAGATCAGCAGCGGTCGTTCACCCATCGAGAGACATCATCGCATGGCCCAGCGCCGCTAGGCAGCTCGCCGTTCATGATCACGGAGCACCCGCACGAGCTCCGCCGTGAACTCCGCGGGATGCTCGCGATGCATGAAGTGCCCGCCGCGCATCTGGACGACCTCGTACGAGCTCGTGAAGAAGTGGCGCGCCTTCTCGAAGTGACGGGGCTTGATCAGGTCGTCGTCTTCGCCGGCGAACGCGACGGCCGGCACGGTGATCGGCATCTGCTGCACTTTCGACAACACCGGCGAGATCGTCTTGTAGTACGCGCACGCCGCTTCGAGGCACCCGGGATGTGCGAACGCCTCTTTCACGTGTCGGGTCTCTTCGGCGGGAATCGACTCCCAGGCCGGCGACCAGCGATGCCAGAGCTCGTCGACGTACTTGAAGTCGTTCTTGCGAATCTTCGCGGCGGCTCCATTGCGCCGCAGCGCGAAGAAGTGGCGTGCGCCCCACAGTGCGCGCGGTGTCGGCTTGAGCGAGCGCGGATGTGGGATCGCGAGCGTCACGAGCAAGCTCACGCGTTCGGGTCCCATCGCCGCCGCTGCATACGCTGCGGTCGCGCCCCAGTCATGGCCGACCACGATCGCCGTCTTCGCCCCGAGCGCGTCGATCAACGCGAGGATGTCTCGGCCTTGTGCCTCGCTATCGAACGGCCCGTTGGGCGGAATCTCCGTCGGGTAGTAGCCGCGCTGGAATGGCGCGACCGCGCGATAGCCGGCGTTCGCGACTGCTTCGATCGCCTTGTCCCACGTGTGCGCGGTATCGGGGAACCCGTGGACCATCACGACGAGAGGGCCGGTCCCCTGCTCGAGATACGCGAACCGCAGGCCGTTGGCTTGGACGAATTGCGGGCTCATGCCCGCGAAGCTAACCTACTTCGTCGCCGGCGGCGCGGGCACCGCTGGCATCGGTGCAGGCATGCTCGGCGCAGCAGCGCTGCCGGCGCCTGGTCGAGGCTGATCCGCATCGATGATGCGGTAGTTCTTGACGCTCGCCTCGTTGAACTCGAACCACTCCGGCTTCACTTCTTTCTCGAAGTCCGGTTCGTAAAATCGGAACTGATTCACGTTGTCCGACGAGTCGATGATGATCGATTGCGAGACGTGGAAGTCGCTCTTGTTCACCACGAGGTACAAGTTCTTGTACTGCGCCGACGGTTGCTTCGGCGTCAGCTTGAGCACGAGGTCGTCTTTCGAGCCGTACTTGCTCGAAGCGTCGATCTCGGAATTGAACGCGGTCTTGAGATCGCCCTTGCCGTAGAGGAACGTCACGGCGACCGGCATCAGATCTTGCGACAGGTTCTTCTTCACGACCTGCTTGTTGCCGTGCTCGACGACGTAGAGCGTCGTGCCGTTCGAGATGAAGCTCTTGTTGACCGTGACGTCTTTCTTCTTCGCGTCGTAGTAGTCCCACCGCATCTTGCCGGGCTTGGCCAGCCAGACCTTGCCGTCGCTGTCCTTCGTCGTGCCGAACGTCTTGTTCGTCACCGACTGCCTGAACTTCGCAGTCACTTGCTTGATGCCCGCGTAGAACTTCTGGACGTTATCGACGGCGGCGCCCGCACTCGGAGCGACCGCAGCCGTCGCCGCCGAGCCCGCGGCCGGCGTCGCAACGAGCGGCGCGCTCTGAATCTGGGCACCAGCCGGCGCGTGAAGGCCGATCCAGGTGCGGGTGAGAATTCCGATGAAATCGATCATGTTCGAGGCTCCGAAAGGGCGCCCAACAGGCGCCGTGTCCCTTGGACGCGGGTCGCCGCCGGCGGATTCATACGCGAGAAACGAGCAGTCTCTGGTGGTTACAAGGTGGTAGCACGGCCCGGCCTTGGTTACCTTCTCTAGATGATGCGACGGTGGGCAGTGATCGCCGGATGTCTGATCGGCTGCGGAGGCGGGAGCGTAGCGACGCGACCTTCCGCAGATCTCGGAATCGCGGACCATTCCGAGCTCGCGGCCGAAGACGGCTTCACGCCGACGTACGCGAAGGCGGATCTCGAGCGTGCCTTGATCGCAGAGCGCGGCCGTGAAGCCAGCGGCGAACGCCGGGTCGCCGAGCTCGAAGCGAAGGACGCCGATGACGAGCTGCGCGTCGCGCGTGCGGATCTCGAGGTCGACCGTCGGTTCATCGCATCGCTCGAGGCGTGTCAGGCGTCAGGTCGCACCTGCCCACCGCGGCTCGACGACCCCGCGTGGACCTTCGACATGGATAGCGAAGGTGCCAAGCCGTCCGTCGATTCGCCGCTGCGCTTCGATCTCGAAGACTGGCGCAAGCTCGCGGCCGAGCTCCACGGTCGCGCCTGTGCGTGTCGCACGGTCGCGTGCGTCGACGGCGTTGGCGTCGCGATCGATCAGCTCGAGCTGCGGCCGATGCAAGATGTTCAAGGCGATGAGACCGCGAGCACTTCGATCACGCGCGCGCGAGAATGCTTGTTCCGGCTGCGCGGCAAGTCGATCGCGAAGCGGCCGGAAGCGCCGTGAGCATCACAGATCGAGTGTCACTTGCACGATCGGATTGCCGTACCCCTCGACGCCGGGTGGCCAGCCACCGGTGCGCACGATGACGTTCGGCAAAGGCCGGCAGGTCCCCGTGCCGTGCGTATGCCCGCACAACACCGTGATCTGGGTGTCGGGATGTGCGCGCGCGTACTCGGCGATCACTTCGCCCGTCGCGATGCACGTGAACCACGGCAGCCATCCGGGTTCGGACTGCGCACCGTCGTAGACGCACGCCTCCGGAAATGGCGGCACGTGCGTCAGCACGAGGATGTTCTCGCTGTCGGGCGCGGTCTCGAGCTTCTCGCGCAGCAGGCGCGCCTCGTTCGAGCCGAGCCGCTGCAACAACTCCAGCCTCGCCGGGACGGCGGCCGCTCGACGGAAGTCGTCGATCCGAGTCCAGTCGGAGAGCTTGACCGTGGAATTGAGATCGCCGCAGCGCGCATCACCCCAGCCGTCGACGCCGAGCATCACGGTGCGCGGCGTGAGCTTGAGCGGCTCGCACGCCGGCATCCACGTCATCGTCGTGTCGAGGCGCTCCATCGCGGCGCGCACGGTATGGATGCTCGAGCGGTAGTAGTCGTGATTGCCGAGCACGAAGTAGATCGGAGCGATCGCACCGAGCTCCTGGACGAACCGGATCACCGAGTCACCCTCGGCGATATCGCCGGTGACGAGCAAGATATCCGGCTGCTCCCGGCGCACACGCTCGTAGAACGCTTTGAGCGCGAGCGGCCGCAGGAAGTTCAGGTGGATGTCCGTGAGCCACGTGGCTCTCACCCGGTCGAGCGTACTACGCGGCTACGCACCAGGCGCGAGCACTTCGCGCTTGTTCGTATGATCCGGCGGGCTGACGACGCCCTGCTTCTCCATCTCTTCGACGAGCCGCGCGGCGCGGTTGTAGCCGATGCGCAGTTGGCGCTGGACCCACGAGATCGAGGCGTTGCGCGTCGTCGTGACGATGAACACCGCCTTGTCGTACATATCGTCGTCGCTCTTGCCCGCGGGCATCGACATCTGGCCGTCTTCGCCTTCTTCCTCGCGTGGCTTGACGATGTCGAGGTTGTAGACCGGGCGGCCCTGCGTCTTGAGAAAGCTGACGACCTTCTGGATCTCTTCCTCGTCGACGTAGCAGCCGTGGAGGCGCTGCGGTGCACCGCCGCGATCGGAGAACAGCATGTCGCCCGCGCCGAGCAGTGCTTCGGCACCGTTCTGATCGAGGATCGTGCGCGAATCGATCTTCGACGCGACCGAGAACGCGATACGTGACGGGAAGTTCGCTTTGATGAGGCCGGTGATCACGTCAACCGACGGCCGCTGGGTCGCGAGGATCAAGTGAATGCCGGCGGCGCGCGCTTTCTGCGCGATTCGCGCGACCGAGGTCTCGACTTCTTTCGGCGCGCACATCATGAGGTCGGCGAACTCGTCGATCACGACGACGATGTACGGCAACTTGTGATGCGTGACCGCGACGACCTTCTCGCGTGCGTCGGCTTCTTCCGGCGAGCTCGCGGCGAGTGCCTTGCCGGCATCGTCTTCGAGCGCGCGCGCGGCGGCCTCGGCGACTTCGCGCAGCTTGTCGGCTTCGAGCTTCGCACTCTGCTTCAAGACTTTCTCGTTGAAGCCGGCGATGTCGCGCACGCCCATCTGCGCGAGCAGATCGTAGCGGCGCTCCATCTCCTCGACGGCCCACCGCAACGCGAGGTTCGCTTTCTTCGGATCCGTGACGACCGGCAGCAGCAGGTGAGGGATGCCCTCGTAGATCGAGAGCTCGAGCATCTTCGGATCGACCATGATCATCCGAACATCTTCGGGCGAGCAGTGATAGAGGAGGCTCGTGATCATCGCGTTGACCGCGACGGACTTACCGGAGCCGGTCGTACCTGCGACGAGCAGGTGCGGCATCCGCGCGAGATCGACGACGCTCGGCGCGCCTTCGATGTCCTTGCCGATCGCGAGCGGCAGCTTGGTCTTGCTCTTGCGGAACGAATCGTCGGCGAGGATCTCCTTGAGGAAGACCTTCTCGCGCGAGCGGTTCGGCACTTCGATACCGACCGCAGCTTTGCCCGGAATCGGTGCGACGATTCGGACGCGCAACGCTTCGAGCGCGAGCGCCAGATCGTCGGTCAGGTTCACGATCTTGTTGACGCGCGTACCCGGCGCCGGTGCGAACTCGTACATCGTGACGACCGGACCGGGCCGAATCGCGACGACGTCGCCCTTGACGCCGTAGTTCTCGAGCGTATGCGTGAGCTTGGCGGACAACTCGAGCATCGCGGTCTTGTCGATCTGGTTCGCGGTCGTCGCGTCGTACTTGAGGAGCTGGATCGAAGGCAGCTGATACTCGCCTTCACCGATCTTGATGAACGTCTGGCGCTCGGCCTCGGCCTGCTTCTCCTTCGCGGCCATCGCGGCCTTGTCGTTGCCTTTGAACTTCGGCTCGAAGATCACCGGGCCTGCATGATCGGTGGGCTCTGGCTCGGCGATCTCGGGCGCCTGCGTTCCGGTCGCGAAGCGCGAGCGCGGCTTCTTCTCCGGCTCGGCGACGTCCTCGGCAACCGCGACCTCGGTGTCCGCGTCCTTGCGCTTGCCCTTCTTCTTCGTCGTGAGCTCGACCACTTCGATCGCCGGTGCCGTGGGAACGGTGCGCTCGTGGATCACCGGCTCGGGTCCGGTTTCTTCGTCGCTGGCCTCGAGCACATCCTCTTCGGCGACATCTTCGTCTTGTTCGTCGTCTTCGCGATCACGGTCGCCGACGCGCTCGGGCAGGATCGCGCGGAACACGTCGAGCCAGAACCGCGTGAATGCCGCGGCGGCCGTTCGCATTGCAGCGCCCGCGGCGCGCATGCCGGACCACACGCCGTAGAGTACGTCGCGCATGCGAAGTGGCGTGGCGATCACGATCGCAACCACGAGCCCGACCGTCGCGAGTAGCGCGGTGCCTGCCGTGCTGATCACCGCACGCAAGATCTCGGCGAAGTGCTCGCCGATCGCGCCACCGGGTCCATGTCCCGCGATGCGGTAACCGGGTGCGATCAAATGGACGAGCGTCGCCAGGCACATGACGCCGAGCGCGGCACCGAGCGTGATCATGATCGGCATGACCGGCTCGCGACCGAGCAGCATCCGAACGGCCGCGACCGCGCCGACCGCGATCCACAGATAGCCGCAGACCCCGGCGACTCCGTAGAACAGCCCCGCGGTCGATCGCCCAAACGGGCCCATGACGAGAGCGCCGAGCTGGAGGGAGACCATCGCGACGAGAAGGAACAGCGCCGCCCCCATCCCCACGACTCCCATCACTTCATGGCGGCGATCGGTCCCTACCGATGTACTGCTAATCTTTCGGTTTCTGGACATAAGTGCCCCAGCTTCCTGGAGCACTTTATCCTACACGGCCTCACATCGCGGCCCAAATTTTCAGCATGGGGACGGTGTCCCGGTCAGTGGCCGTGACGCTCGTGCTTGTCTTCTTTGCGCTGTTCCTTGGCGTCCTTGCGCTGCTCCTTGGCGTCCTTGCGCTCTTCCTTGGCGTCCTTGCGCTCTTCCTTCATCTCCTTGCGCTCTTCCTTGATCGCTTTGTGCTCCTCGTGCTCGTCGCGATGGTCGCGGACGACCGGCGGTGGCGGTGGCGGTGGCGGCGGCATCGCTTCACGATGGTCGCGAACTTCGGGCGGCGGCGGTGGCGGCGGCATCGCGTCGCGATGATCGCGGACTTGCTCGCGGTTCTCGTTCATGTTCGCGTGCGCGCCCGCATGAAAGTGAACGTACGCGGAGGGTCGATCGATCGATCGAATGGCGACAGGGGCGGCCTCGAAGCGCGCCCATCCGCCGGTGTGGGTTCGTGACCGGAACCAGACGCCGCCGTCGTTCCGCCAGTAGTAGTTGTCGCTATAGAAGATCGGCTCGTCGTAGTCCGCGATGACTTGCACACCGGGGCTGACTTCGACGAGCTCGGGGGTCTGGACCTGCCCGCTATAGGTGACTTGACCGCTGCCGGTACAACCACCGGCCAGGCCGACCAAAACCAAGGAATGAAGTAATGAAGTTCGCATGCGGCCCGTAGGTCAGCACGCGGCATGCCACGGCGAGCGAGGATTACGCAGCCGGTTCGAGGCCGGCACCGTGCGCGAGAGCGCAGTGTGCTCTCTTGCTACGGCGAGGGGTGGGCTTCGTCAGCGTCAAAGCCCTTCGCGAGAGCTTCGACCACCGCGGTCGCGTCGAGGATCTCGCCGAGCTCGCGGTTCGCGCCGAGCCCGCCGGCCGTAAAATTTTGCGAGCCGACGAACCCGCGACCATCGGCGACGACGACCTTGCCGTGGAGGTAGTGCGTCGTGAAATAGCCGGCCTTGATGCCCGCGGTGGCGAGCGTGTCGATCGCCGGTTGATTCGCCGGTGGTGCGCTGCCGAACCCGGGTTGGTTTCCAAGGAGGACGTGGACATTGACACCGCGATGCTTCGCCTTCGTCAGATGATCGATCACGCGCGAGTCGTTGAGCGACTGGTTGTAGACGTACACGCGCGTGTGAGCGCTATCGATCAGCGCCAGGATGCGGTCGCTCGAGTTATCCGGCGTGAGGACGAGCGAGTCGAACGTCAGGCTCGAGGTCGACTTGCGATTCCAGTCCGCGTCGAACAGCCGGTTGCCTTCGGTGACCACAGCCGAGCGGCGATCGCGGATCCAGAAGTCGCGGTTGTCGAACTCGGTGGCGGAATTTCCGCCGAGCCCACTGCGCGTCATGTTGCCGCTGCCGAACACGAGCTCGCGGTTGTCGATCATCATGAACTTGGCGTGATCGACGTTGTGCGCCGAGTCGAACGTCGGCGGCGTCTCCTTGCAGGAGATGCCGGCGCGGGTAAGGCGAGCCTTGACCGCCTCGAAGTTCTTGTAGCCGACCGTCTTGGGTTCGAGCATCACGCGCACGGTGACACCGCGTTGCTTCGCGGCTTCGAGCGCGCTGAGGACCGCGGGCGACTGCAACTGATAGATCTCGAGATCGATCGACGAGGTCGCACCCGCGATCAGCTTGACGATCGGACCTACCTCGTCATCGGGCATCAGCATCAGTGCGGTCTGGTCGCTGCCGAGTGCGGGCGCGGAACCGGAGGTGTTCTCGGCGATCGCAGCGGTGAACTTCGCGGCTGCTTTCGTCACCTCTGCGCCGGTGACGGTCTTGGTCGCGGAGACCAGCATCTTGGTGTCGCCGATCGCGAGGAAGCCGGGGAGCTGGCTCGTCCGTTCGACCGTGATATCGACGCCCGCGGCCTCGAGTTGCTCGGCTGCCAGCACGGTCGCGGGATGCGCGGGATGCGGAACGACGAGATAGGCGTGAACGTCGACGTTCCGGGCGGCTGCGCTCTTGAGATGCGTCAACAGCGTCTTGTCGGTCAAGGTCGGGATCTGAACGAGCACGCGGTCGTGCGCACCATCGATCAGGCTAAGCACGGCCGCTGAGGTGCCGGCGACGCCGTCGGCCTTCGAGTCGAAATCGCTCGGGTCGGCGTCATACCCGGTCTCCTCCTCGGAACTGTCGGTCGCACAGGCCGGAGCCATGCCAACGGCTAGTAGAGACGCCACCATCCACACGTTCTTCGCGAGCATGTCGGGGCGAATTGCACACTCCGAACCAGCGCAAGCGCGCGATCTTTCAGGCCGTGGCGTCCGAGCTAGCCGGCCAAATGACTGTCCGTGTCAGGACGCGTGCTTAAGCGGTGTCGAGCTTCGCAAACACGCCCGCCCTCATCGCGGCACGGTGCCGGGCTCGACCAAGGTGTCAACGCGTGTCGTCGGCGATCGGCTCGTGTGGAACGACGTCGGCGTCTGGCTCCGGCCGCTCGACCGGCATCATCGGATTCGGCGCCGGCAGATCCGCTTCATCGCCTTCGTAGACCGCGGCAACGAGCGACTCGGCCGGCTCGACCTCCGCAGCCGCTGCATTCGCGAAGTAGCTCGCGACTTGCTCGGCGGCCTTGCGATTCATGCCGGGCGCCTTCACGAGCTCGTCGACCGGGGCCTGGCGTACCGCGCGCACGCTGCCGAAGTGCTTGAGCAGGCGTTGCCGGCGCGTCGCGCCGATGCCCGGGATGTCGTCGAGCTCGGACCGTAGGCTCTGCTTGCTGCGGCGGTCGCGATGGAACGTGTTCGCAAAGCGATGCGCTTCGTCACGAATTCGTGCGAGCACGTAGAGCTCGGGGGAGTTCGCGCGCAGAGCGATCGAGTCCTTGATGTTGCGGCGGTAGATCCGATCCGGCGCGCTTCCGGTCTCGAGCTCGCGCTCCTTCGCGAGACCGATCACCTCGATCCCCTTCTCACCGCCGAGCGGTACGCCGACATCGGTGAGCGCTGCGACCGCCGTCGAGAGTTGGCCTTTGCCGCCGTCGACCACGAGCAGGTCCGGCCGCGCCCACGCCGGATCGTCGCCGATGCTCCGCTTGAACCGGCGGGTCAGGACTTCGTACATCGATGCGAAGTCGTCGTTCGCGACCGATCGAATCTTGAACTTGCGATACAAGCCGCGCGCCGGAACGCCGTCGATGAACGTCACCATCGAGGCGACGGTCTCGCTGCCTTGAATGTGCGCGATGTCGAAGCACTCGATGCGATGCGGCGGCCTCGGCAAGCTCAAACGTTCGGCGACCTTGACGAGCAGCGCCTCGGCATCCGCGTCCTTGCTGCGCCGCGACGTCGCGGACGCCGCCGCGTTTCGATCCGCGAGCTCGACGAGCCGCGCCCGCACACCGCGCTTGGGGTCGACGATCCGGACCTTCTTTCCGCGTGCGGCGGACAACCACTCGGCGATCACCTCGCCGTCTTCGAGCTCGACTCCGACGACCACCTCGTCGGGAACGAACGTTCCGGTCGCGTAGTACTGCTGCGCGTGCTCGGCGATCACCGCCGAATCCGGCAGCTCCTGATTCTTTTGATGAAACGCGCGGCGTCCTACGAGTTTGCCGCCTCGGATGAACAGCACGACGACCTCGACGGTGTCGGCCTCGCGATAGAGGCCCCACACATCTTGATCGACGAAGTCGTCTTGCACGATGTGCTGCTTGGCGAGCGTGCGCTCGACGGCACCGATCGAATCGCGCAGCGAGGCTGCGACTTCGAAGTCTTCGACCTCGGCCCGCGCCTGCATCCGCCCGCGCAGCCGCTGCACGAGCTCGGCGTTCTTGCCGCTGAGGAACATCTTGACGTCCTCGACCTGCTCGGCGTACGCGGCCGGCGGCACATCGAGCGCGCACGGACCGGAGCAGCGCTTGATCTGGTACTGCAGACACGGCCGGCCGCGCGTCTCGAGCACGTGATCGGTACAGGTCCGCAGCTGAAAGTGCCGGTTGAGCGTGCGCAACGTCTCGCGCGCCGACGTCGCCGAGTGATACGGCCCGAAGTAGTTCGCGTTGTCGTCGCGGATGTTGCGAACCACCTCGACGCGCGGAAACAGATCGCGCTTCGGAACCTCGGCGGCGCCTTCCGCCGCAGGGCCGCTGCCCCACGCTGCCGCGGGCCCGGCCTCGACCGATTGCGGCTTGGCCGGATCTACGAGTCGCAGCACGAGGTACTGCTTGTCGTCGCGAAGCTTCACGTTGAACTTCGGCTGGTGCTTCTTGATCAGATGATTTTCGAGGAGCAGCGCTTCCTTCGACGAGTTGACGACGATCGTCTCGACGTCGGCGACGGCCTTGCCGAAGAAGCCAGCCGCGATGAAGAACCGCTCGTCGCCACCTTCGCGAAAATACTGACGCACACGCGTCCGCAAACTCTGCGCCTTGCCGACATAGATCACCTGTCCGCGCGCGTCCTTGAAGAGGTACACGCCCGGCTCGGTCGGAATCCGATCGAGGACATCGGCGGCGATCACGTCCTGACCTTAGCGCGATAGAGCGGCGATCGCAGTGGGCCCGTCTTGCGTTAGATTCGCGCTGTGAACTTCACGAGCGCGATCCTAGCTGGCGTCGTGGTGGCCGCGTGCGGAGAGCGCTCGGCCACTCCACCCGCGCCTACGTCACTCACGCCGGCCAGAGCCGCGGATCCGCCTCCGGCCGCCACGGTTCCAAAGCCACCGCCGCCGGCAGGCGATACCGACGGAGCGACCGAGCTCGCGAACGTTCCTGATCAGACGCCTTTCGCACTCGCTGTGTCGAACGGCTTCGTCTACTGGTCCGATCGCGTGGGGGGCGGGGTCTGGCGAGTCCCGACGGCCGGTGGGAAACCGCAGCGCCTGGCGTCCGGTCTCGACCAGCCGCGCTGGATCGTTCCTGCGTTCGGGAAGCTGTTTGTCTCGACTGAGGATCACACGATCTCGATCCCCGAAACAGGTGGAGCACCCAGGGTCGTGGCGCCAGAGCGCGACACGCTCGCACTCGGATCCGACGGCGTTTACATCGCGAATGACCTCGGTCGGTTGATTCGCGTCGATGCGCAGGGAGTGGTCACGGAAGTTGCAGACCATCTAGCTCAGCCTTTGACGATGGCCGTCGTCGGGACCACCGTGATCTGGACGGCGACCGATCATGGCATCTGGAAGCTGATGCGAGGGCAAAAGCCGATCCGACTCGCGATCCTGCCCACAGAATCCGTGATCCTCGCGGTCCACGGTGAACAGGCCTACGTCGAAGCGTTCGACGGTCAGGACCTCATGGCCGTGCCGGTGGGCGGGGGAAAGTCGAGTGCCGTGTTACCGGCGCTCGGGGAGACCTCGTCGCTCACCGTCGACGCCGATGGCATCTGGTGGACGTCGATGATCACGAACAGCGTGTCCGGGTCTTCGATCTCCCATCCAACACCACACGTGATGTTCGATCATCAAGCGCGAGCCACGGGGATCGTGACGGATCGCGACGCGCTGTACTGGTTCACGTGGCAGCTCGGCGTTCCCGGCCACGGGCGGATCATGCGCGCGAAGAAACCGTCGTTCGCGCGGGCGAGCAGCGACCAATGAAGTCCGATCAGAACAGATGGAAGTCGTGGAGCGTCACGAGGATCATCACGACGAACAGCACCATGATGCCGCCCATGTGGACCATCGACTCGATCTTCGGATTCGCGCGGCGGCGCGTGACCATCTCGTAGAGGAGGAACACCAGGCGGCCGCCGTCGAGCGCCGGCAACGGAAACAAGTTGAACAACGCGAGATACACCGACAGCCGGATCACGAGCCTGACGCCATCGGCATTGCTCGACTTGAAGGCCTTGCGGAACTCGTCGACCATGCGCTTCGGACCGCCCGGGTCGGCTTCCTCGGCGCCGGTGATGATCTTCCACAGCCCGCTGCCGATCACCTTGGTCTCCTCGACGGGATATTCGACGGCCGCGACGGCGGCGTCCAACACGCCGACATCGACGAGGTCGTTCTGGATCACCGGTGCGATGCCGAGCAAGTAGATCGGCTTTCCTTCGCGGTCGGTGCTGAGCTTGGGCTGGATCGTGACGGTTTGCGGCTTGCCGTCGCGCTGCACGGTCAACGTGACCGGCTGGCCCTTCTTGGCATTGACCTGATCGATCAACGAATCGCCGTTGCTCTGCAGGATCGGATGATGCTCGACTTCGAGGATCCGATCGCCGGGCTCGAGCTTACCGACCGCGTCGTAGCCGGGCATCACTTCGTCGACGCCGTACCAGCGCTGTGGCGACGGCATTCCGTGACAGGTGAACAGGAAGAAAGCGAGCACCGTCGCGGAGAGATAGTTCGTCGCCGGTCCGGCGAAGATCGTGAGGAAGCGTTGCCACGCCGGACGATTCGGATACGCCGCTTTGTCGTCGGGATCGACGTCTTCGGCGATGTTCATCCCGCGAATCTCGACGAAGCCACCGAACAAGATCGGCGCGATCTGGAACGTCGTGCCGGTCTTCTTCGACGTGCGTTTGATGATGCCGGGTCCAAAACCGACGCTGAACCGCTCGATGCGCATGCCGCACCAGCGTGCGACGACGTAGTGCCCCGCCTCGTGCACCACGATCAAGAAGCCGAGCGACACGAGGGCGAGTGCAACGTTCACGTTGGCTCAATATAGCAGCCGGGTCCCCGTCGGGGCCAGGGCGCTACGCTTGGCGACTGGCGCGTGCTGCAAACGCGCGGAGGCGACCGACCGCCGATTTCGTAGCGACGCCGGTCGGTCCGGCAACTCGCAGAACGAGGTTGCGGACTTGGAGGCGCTTGACGAGGCGGCGATGCATCGCTGCACCGACGAGTCGCGCGCCGCGAAACGCGGTCAGCGAGCGGATGCGATGTGCGACGGTGAAGCGACCGAGTGCGATCTCTGCATCGCCATCGCCGGCGAGCAGGCGACGGCACGCCTCGCCAACACCATCGAGCGAGGCGCTCGCGACATCGGGGGTCGAGACGATGAGCAGGGTGCCTTGGGCGCGCGCGGCGCCGACGTCGACGCCGCGGCCGCGGCCCGACGCGTGCGTGACGCGAACTTCGGGGACATCGGCGCGCAGCAGCGCGAGGACCGCGTGCGAGTTGTCGCCGGAGTCTTCGTCGATCGCGAGGATCTCGAAGCTCAGCTTCAGCGCGCGCAGATACTCGGCGGTGCGGCGGACGGCGATGCCAACGGCCTCTTCGTCGTCTCCAAACGGCAGAATGACGCTAACGTCAAACCGTGCACCCTCGGTCATCGTGCAGGGAGTTAGCAGCAACCGTGCCGCCATTGTCACGGGTTTTATGCCATGGAGTGCCAGAAATCGTCACGTGATTGCAGCGACTTAGACACAGAAACGTTCGCAGTGGTCGGACCGCAGTGCGAACCGGTTTACGCATCGCGGCGCGAGCTGTCGCCGGAGTTTCTCACCTGGGCCTCAGCGGTGCGCGTGCGCGAGCAGTCGCTCAGTCACGATCGGCCAATCGAGAACGCGGAACGGCGCGCTCCCGCGGGGCTCGAGCAGCACGCGATCGATTGCTGCGGCGAGCGCTAACGGTTGATCCGGTGGCACGAGCAGCGCGTGCGTCGCGAGCGCGCGCAATCCGCCGACATCGGAGGCGACGAGCGGAACGCCTGTCGCGAGTGCTTCGAGCGCGATCATCGGCATACCTTCGGTGCGGCCATTCGAGAGCACGCGCGAGGGCACGACGACGACAGACGCCTCGCGGAGTAACCGGTCTCGTGCGTGAGTATCGACGCTGCCGAGGAACACGGTCTCGAGATCTCGTTCGACTGATGTCGCGCGGGCTGCGAGCACCTCGCGCTCGGGGCCATCGCCCGCGATCACGAGGCGAGCGGGAGCACGGAGGTGAGCGAGCGCATCGAGCGCGACGTCTACGCCTTTGATCGGCACGAGCCGCGCTGCGACGAGGATCGTGGGAGGATGGACGGGAGCTCGCCCGAGCGCGGCAAACCGCGCGGCGTCGATTCCCATCGGCTGCACGATCGCAGCGGTGTCGAGCCAGGTCCTCAGGCGAGGTGCAGCGGCGCGAGCGAGCTCGAGGAGATCATGGCTGACGAACGCGAGCCGGGCTCGGCGAGCTCGCAACGCGTAGAGCGCGGGCGCGAGGAGTCGCATGCGCCGCAACAGGTGAACGTCGCCGCCATGCGCGATCGCGAGGAGGCGAGCCCGACTTGGCAGCGCGGCGAAGGCCGACGGCGCGAGCCAATGCGCGACGATCAGGTCCCATGCATCGGCACGCCGGATCACCTCGACCGCAAGACGGGCCGCAAACCCTAGCGCGGTAGGAAGTGAGCGTAACGATCGCTCGAGCGCGTCCGGTGCGCCTCCTCTATAGAACAGGTCGCTCGCGATGCGGGTGACCGAGCGATCCTCGGCCTCGGTGTCGCGATCGAGCTCGCGAGGCGGGCCGCCTGCCGCGATGATCTCGACCTCGTGTCCGAGCCGGCGTAGCGCGGCGACGTGATCTCCGACGAAGCTCCCCGCCGGATCGCCCGCAAACCGCGGGAACGACGTCGTGATGACGCCGATCTTCATCCCCATGCTTGAGCGCGTTTGCGCGCCTTTTCCGCGAGCCGCGTCCCCCACGATCGGAGGAGCACCCACGGAATCGGATGCAGCACGGTCCCGACATGGATTCCGCTCTTCCAGTGCGCACCGTAGATCGGGCGCACGGGGACATCGACGACTCGCACGCCGGCCGTGTGCAAGCGCGACAGCAGATCGTTTGGATAGCCGTAGCGCGCCCACAGCTCGTCGAGCTCGAGCTGCTCGAGCGCGCGGCGATGGATCGCGGTGTACCCGCATTGCGAATCGAACACGTGATGATAGCCGGAGGTCACGCGAGTCGCCGCCGACAACAACACGTTGCCGACGATTCGCGCGGGCGGCATCGTCGTCCACACCGACGGGTGCAGGAACCGGTTGCCCTTCACGTAGTCGGCGACGTCATGGACGAGCGGCTCGAGCAGCGCCGGCAGATCGCGCGGATCCATCTGACCATCGCCGGCCATGACCACAGTGACGTCAGCGCCGACGGCGAGCGCGCGGCGGTATCCGGACGAGATCGCCGCGCCGACGCCGCGATTCACCGCATGGCGAATCACCTCGACGGTGTCGCTGCGTTCTGCGATGGCAGCGGTGTCGTCGGTCGACGCGTCGTCGACAACAAACACGTAGTCAGCAAATTCTGGAACCGAGCCAATCGTCTCTGCGATCGCGCGGCTCTCGTTGTAAGCCGGAATCACGATCGCGAGGCGAAGGTTCCTATACATCACCGAGAGTTGTAGATCGCAGCATCATGCGCAGTCCACCGTCGCCTGTGTCATAGCACCGTGGTACAGCCTGCCCTGAAACGACAACAACGAGACGGAGTCGTCTCGAAACACGTGGAGACAGACATGGCCGGCGGAGTTAACAAAGTCATCTTGGTGGGAAATCTCGGCGCCGATCCCGACATGCGATACACGCCGAGCGGGCAGGGAGTTTGCGAGCTCCGCATCGCGACCAGCGAGAGCTGGAACGACAAGAACGGCCAGCGTCAAGAGCGCACTGAATGGCATCGCATCGTCGTTTGGGGCAAGCGTGCCGAGGTCTGTTCGAAGTACCTCTCGAAAGGCCGGCAGGTCTATGTCGAGGGCCGGATCCAGACGCGCACGTACGACGATAAAGACGGCAACAAGAAATACATCACCGAGATCATCGCGGCGGACGTCCAGTTCCTCGGCGGCGGCGGTAAAGACGGCGCTCGCGGCGATCGTAACGAGGCTCCTCCTCCGAGCGATGGAGACTTCGGCGGTGCGGGTTACGGCGGCGGTGGCGGTGGCGGCGGCGGTGGCGGTGGTCCCGACGACGACATTCCATTCTGATCGGACCGCGTGAGCCTTACGATCTTCTGGCAGTACGACGTCAAGCCCGATGCGGTCGAGCAATTCGAACGCATCTACGGATCGGTCGGAGACTGGGCCGAGCTGTTCGGACGTGCACCGGGATATCTCGGAACCGAGCTTCATCGCGATGTCGCGACACCACGCCGTTACATCGTGCTCGATCGTTGGCGCTCGGCCGCGGCCTTCGAGAAATTTCGCGCGCAGTTCAATTCCGAATACGCGGCGCTCGACCGTGCATGCACGGTGCTCAGTGAACGCGAGTTGCCGCTCGGAACGTACGAGCAGCTCGAGAACTATTGATCGCGTCGCCGCATTCCCCCTCCGGGGATTCCGCGGCGTCGCGCATGGCGGATCTCGCGCGTTCGTTCAGGCAAGATGACCGCGATGTCTAAGCTGCGCGGCAACGCCGATTTCATGCGGCTGTGGTCGGCGCAGGCGATCAGCGCCTTCGGTTCGCGGATCACGCGCACGGCGCTGCCGATCATCGCGGTGAAGACGCTCGGGGTTTCGGAGACTGTCGTCGGAATGCTCGCGGCGCTACAGCTCGCGCCGGGCGTGGTGCTGGCGTTATTTGCGGGAGGCTTCGTCGATCGAGGTCACAAGCGGCGGATCCTGATCGGCGCCGACGTGTTTCGTGCGGTGGTCGTCCTGTCGCTCACGCTCGCGTGGGCGGTCGGCGCGCTGTCGATGATTCACGTGATCGTCGTCGGCGCGCTCGTCGGAGCGGCGTCGGCGATGTTTCAGATCACCGATGTCGCGTACTTGCCTTCGCTGATCCCGAGCGATCAGCTCGCGGAAGGCAACTCCAAGCTCGGCGCCACGGAGGCGCTCGCGGAGGTCACGGGACCGGCAAGCGCCGGTGTGTTGATCGCGGCATTCGGTGCGCCTATTGCTGTCGTGATCGATGCAGCGAGCTACGTGTGGTCCGCGCTGATGCTCGGGCGAATTCGCGCGGCCGAAGCGCCGGCCAAGCCGCCGGAGCCGTCGACGTCCGTCGGCTGGGGTGCGAGCGCCCTCGGACGATCGACGCGAGACCTGCGCATCGGCATGCGTGCCGTGTTCCGGCATCCGCAGGTACGGCCGATCGTGCTGTCGCTGCTCGTTTGGTCGATCACGAGCGGCTTCTTCGTCGGAATCTACGCGCTGTTCTGCCTTCGCGAGCTCGACTTATCCGAATCGACGTTCGGCATCATCGTCGCGATGGGCGGCCTCGGATCGCTCGGTGGTGCCCTCGTGTCGCGGCGCCTGGTTCGCGCGATCGGTGTCGGCTGGACGCTGATCGCGTCGTCCAGCATGAGCGTCGCCGCCGCGTTGTTCATTCCGCTCGCCAGCGGATCGCACGCGATGGTGATCGGCTTTCTGTGCGCGCATCAATTTCTGAGCGATGGCTTCGCGGTCGCTTACACGATCCAGGCGGTGACGCTGCGCCAGACGGTGCTGCCCAAGGACGTGCTCGGTCGCGCGAACGCGGCGATCCACGTGTGCACCGTCGGCCTGCTATCGATCACCGCGATCCTCGCGGGTACGCTCGCGCACCTGACCACGATTCGCTTTGCGGTGTGGTTCGGCGTCGTGATCGGACTCGTCACGCCGGTCACGCTGTGGCCCTTGCGCAAGCTCCGCGACATGCCGTCCTCGCGTTGAGCGCCAAGTTCCGGGCCCGAGCTCGCGGTCGATCGCCCGATCAAGTACCCGTAGCTTGTGTGGGATCCTCACGGCGAGCTCGCAGGGAGAACAAACACCGTCAACGCATTGAGGGTGTCGGCCGAGATCGTTCATTCTCTCTAGGCAATGCTCGACGATGTGCTGCGGCGGCTCGCGCGAGATCAGTGGGTGCGTCTCCACGGCACGCCCCGCGTCACCGTGCTGGCAGGCGACGCCGGTGCGCGAACGACGTGGTTGCAGTGGCTCGAGGCCTCGTCGTTGACCGGAACGCTCCTCGAGGGCGAATTTGACTCCAGCATTCGAGACGCGGTGGCTCGCGCCAGTCAGGAGCCGGCGCATCCGATCGCGGTGCTCGCAACGGCCGACGTGGTCGCGCGCTGGCGTTCGCAGCGTGGTGATCGACTCGCGGCGATGGTCGACGAAGGTCTGACTTCATTCGCGATTCCCGAAGCAGCTCGGACAACGAGCTGGACCTTCGATGCGCGCAGCGCCGCAGAAGCAACGCTCTTCGAGGCGCTCGAGGCGACGCGCGCGACAGCGGGGCGCTTCAAGCTCAACGAATACCTATCGGTTCGATTCGGCTCCAAAGCTGCGGAGGTCGACCTGCTGGCCCGCGAGGATCGAATCGCGATCGAGATCGACGGGATTCATCACTTTGCTGATCCGGAGTGCTATCGCCGCGACCGCCGGAAAGATCTCCTCCTCCAGACCCAGGGTCTTCTCGTCGTTCGCTTGCTCGCGGAGGATGTCCTGCGCGATGTTCGCGGCTCCGTCAATGTCGTGTGCCAAGCGTTGGCGCATCGACTCGAAACCGAATCCCTGGGCAAGCCATGACAGTCATCTCGGATCGGCTCGAGGCGCTGATCGTCGCTCGAGCACACACGAGCAACAGTGCGCTGTCCGCGCGCGAGCTCGTGCAACCTCTCGCACGGTTCGCACCGACGACGCTCACTGAAACCGCGTGGATCGAGCGCCTGTCCGAAGTCGCACGCGGTCTTCGAGAGCGTGGCGTCCTTCGCGAGGACCACCGGCCACGCGGGGACGTGCTGGCGCAGATGATCGGTCATCACTCGGCGAAGACCTGGCCACAGCTTGCGGATCGGATCTTGCCGGCACTTGCACTCGGGGTGGCCGCGGACGATGCAAAGACCCAGAGCAAGCTCGCGGGGCGCGACATGTGGTCTGCCGCGATCATGGCGCGTGCACTCGATCTGTGGACCGAAGGATCGCCCCCGTCGCTCGCAGCCG
This sequence comes from Myxococcales bacterium, assembly GCA_028287115.1. Taxonomy (GTDB): domain Bacteria; phylum Myxococcota_A; class Polyangia; order Haliangiales; family Haliangiaceae; genus JABFXX01. Next base: position 9,858 of record JAQBQF010000104.1, on the reverse strand, counting down.
TGTGCGATGCGCTCGCGTGGCGGAAGCTCGGCCTCGCGGGAAAACCGAAGCGGTGCCCGCCCGAGATTCGCGCGCTGTTCGTCCAGCGCGAGCTCGCCACCGACGCCGGCCCACCCGATCGCCTGGTCCGCGCTCTCGCAGCGCGCGCGGTCGCGGCACCCAGGCCCGAGCTCCGTGCCTTGCGCGATGCGTTGGTCAAGATGTGGCTCGGCGGGCGCACACTCGGAGGGCCGCGTCCGTTCGCGAGCGAAGTTCGTGAGCTCGCGAGCGCCACGCGTGATGGCGTGTTCGGCGATCGCAAGGTGTTCATCGCCTCCGTATGGAGTCAGCTCAAGCAGCTGCCTACGTGGGCGTCGATGACGCTCGACGAGTTCAAGCAGCGCTTGATCGCTGCACATCGCGCCGGCGATCTGACGCTCGCTCGTGCGGATCTCGTCGCTGCGATGGATCCGCATCTCGTTGCGACGTCGGAGATCAACGCGGACGGCTCGAGCTTTCACTTCATCATCCGGGAGACGATATCGTGACCCAGCTGACCACACTCGATCGCATCGAGCTCACTGCGTGGCTGACACGGGTCACCCAGACAATCGATCGAAGCCTTCGTGACAAGCTGCGCGATGACGCGCTCGCTTCGCTGCGCACCGACCTCGGTGGAGCGACCGTGGGCTTATCCGTGCTCGCGCAGCTCGCACTGCTCGATGACTGCCTTCGCGTCGCACACCTCGCGATCGAGGCGGACGGCAAGATCGAAGCGGAGGAGCTGGCGCGAATCGGTGACCTCGTGAGCGTCGCCGCTCCGAAATATTTCGCCGTGCTGCCGGCCTACGAATCGTTCGACGATGGCGCCAACACGCCCGAAGACATCGAGCGGTTCTTGAAAACGCACCGTGCGGATGAAGGCGCGTTTGGCTACGCGAACCACGCCGGGTGGCGCGGGCTTCACCTCGCCCGTCACGTAGACCGGCACACCCGCAACGCCGCTCCTCTCCGCGATCTCGAGCGCATGCTGGTGCGAGTCATGGACGAAGTGTTCGCGGGCAGGTCCTCGAAGGTCGAGATCGAGGCTCGTCGCAAGTTGCGCGATCTGTTCGAGCCACCGATGGCGGTGGGCGCAGATCCGAGAGCGACTGCGTTTTGCCGTCCGGATAGCCCCGAGGTGTTCTCGTCGGTGGCGCACGGCTCGCAGATTCACGAGCGGGACCCGTTCGACGTCGAATCGATCCACGCCGATGCACGAGACGTGTTTCACCGGGAGGTCGTTCGCGCGACGACCCCGGAGCAGCACCAGTACGGCCACGGCCGCACGCTCCTGGTGCTCGGCGATTCGGGGAGCGGCAAGACACACCTGCTGCGCGCGCTGCGGCATCAAGTGCATTCGCAGAGGCTCGGATATGTCGGCTACATGCAGATGAGCTCGGAGGTCGGCGATTACGCGCGTTACGTGTTGCGCAATCTCGTCGATTCGCTCGAACGCCCCTACGACGCGCCCGCCTTTGCGGAATCGGGACTGCTGTACCTCTCCGACGGGCTCGCGGAGGGTCGCGCGGACATTCCCGCGGCGGATCTCGAGCGGCTGCGTAGCGAAGAGCTCGAGGGCGCCGAGCTCGACACGCTGATCGGCCGCATGGTCGATCGGATCCTGCGCACCGACGGGTTGTCGCAGCTCGAATCGGATTTGGTTCACGCGATCCTGCTGCTGCAGCGCCGGGATCCGGCACTCCAGCGGCGAGTGATCCGATTCCTGCGGTGCGAGCCTCTCAGCGGCTACGAGCAAACGCTGCTCGGCGGTCTATCGCCGCGGCTCGAGGCCGACGATCCGATGCGTACGATCCGCCAGCTCGGCACGATCGCCTACGAGCTGCAACTGGCGTCTCTGGTGTTGCTCGTCGATCAGGTCGAAGACACCGTGCCTGATGGCAAGACCGTGACGAGGCTACAGCAAGCGGTGGATGTCCTGCGCGCGATCGCGGATTCGGTTCCGTCGGCCGTGGTCGTGTTGTCGTGTCTCGACGATGTGTACACCGCGCTGCGAGGTCAGCTTTCGCGCTCGCTCGTCGATCGCCTGGAGCGCGATCCCGCACCCGTACGGCTCGCCAGTCAGCGGCAGCGCGACGAGATCGAGGCGATGCTCGTGCGGCGCCTCGATCATCTGTATTCGACGTTCGACGTCGCGCTGCAAGATGACGACACGCTGTTTCCTTTCCGATCCGAGCAGATCGAAGCGGTGACGTTGTCTCGCGCCCGAGATGCAATCGCTAAGTTTCGCGAGTATCACGAGTCGTGCGTTGCCGCGGGCGCGCTGATTGGCTCGGCTGCTGCGCGTGCCCCGATCGCATCGACGCCACCCGCGCCTCCGACGGTCGAGACACTCGATCGCGCGTGGAATGACGCCTTGGTCGGTACGACCGAGTTGCCGGCGGATGATGACGGTGTCCTGTCGCTGGTCGCGGCGGCGATGCGCGGGGCAGCCGAAGAGCTCGGCATCGCGCTGATCGTGCGCGTCGAGCATTCCCAGGTTTTCGTCGACGGCAAGACGATCGCCCCTCGAGTCTTGGAGCTTTGCAACCACAGTGCACAAGGTGGACATCTCGGCAACCAACTCGAGGCACTCCACGGCTTTCTCGAAAAGGGAGTGATCCCGATCGCGTTACGCAACTCGGATTTTCAATTCAAGCCGAAGACCAAGATCTCCAAGCAAGTAGGCGAGCTGATCCAGGCCGGGGGTAGGGCGGTCGTGCTCGAAGAACGGCAGTTACGGGCCGTCCAGGCAGCCGACCTGGTCGAGCGAGCTCACCCGGCCACGTTTCGCGACTGGCGCAAGACGAACCGTCCGATCACCCACCTGGCATTCGTTCGTTCGATCCTCGATCTCGATCAGGTGCCGCGCACGATCTCGAAGCGAGACACGCAGCCGCTTCCGATCGATTCGCGTCCACCTGCGCCGTCGCGGCCGGCGCACCCGAGCGGGGTGGTTGCCGCATACGACCCTTCGCAGGTTCGCCTCGGCGAGACCACGACGATGCGCAAAGATCCGGTGTTGCTCTCGCTGGAACAGATCAAGACCCACGTCGCATTTCTCGGCACCACGGGTAGTGGCAAGACCACAGCAGCTCTCGCGATGGCCGAGCAGTTGCTGGAACGCGGCGTCTCGGTGATGTTGATCGATCGCAAAGGCGATCTCGCGCGTTACGCGAGTGAGGCGTGGTGGATCGAGGGAGACGCGGCTCCGCGTAAGACGGCATTGCGAAAGCGGATCGATGTCGCACTGTTCACGCCGGGCAACATCCAAGGTCGACCCTTGCGGCTGCCTTTGATTCCGGCGCTCGCAGACGCGACGACGCAGGAGCGCGACCAGCTCGCGAAGTTCGCGGCGAGCGGCCTGTCGACCATGATGGGGTACGGCTCCGGCACCACTCACCGCCATAAACAGTCGGTGTTGCAGTGCGCGATCCAGCTCCACGCGGAAGACCGAGAGGTCACGATCGAGCTCTTGCGCGAGACGATCAATCGCCCCGATCCGGAGCTCCTGACGAGCGTGGGACCTCTGCAACGCTTCTTCGCTCCTCTCGCCGAGGACCTCCAGACGCTCGAGATCCAGCGCGGCTCGTTGCTCGCGGGAGATGGCGAGGCCCTCGATGTCGGTGCGCTGTTGCCGCCGGTCGGCCAGCGGCCACGGCTCTCGATCATCAATACCTCCGCGCTCACCGAGATTCCGGTGCTGCAGTTCTGGGTCTCGCGGTTGCTCATCGAGCTCGGCCGGTTATCGCGCAAACGCCCTAGCAAGACACTGCAAGGGGTCGCGTTCTTCGACGAGGCCGACGCCTACATCCCAGCAACGAGTAGCCCTCCGACGAAAGAACCGATGTTCGACCTGCTGCGCCGCGCGCGCTCGGGCGGCATCGGCGTGCTGCTCGCGACACAGAATCCCGGCGACCTCGACTACAAGGCTCGCGACAACATCGGTACCTGGTTGGTCGGCAAAGTCGCGCAGGACCGCGCCATCGAGAAGATGCGAAATCTCCTGGCGAACTATCCCAACGTCAGCTCTCGGCTCGCGACCCAGCCGACCGGTCACTTCTTCGTGCTCGCGAACGGCACCAGGGAGATCAAGTGCGACCGTTCGATGATGACGACCGAGCAGATGCCAGACCACGAGGTCACCGACCTCGCGCGCGCGTCGATGCATTCTGCGAGCTGATCGATCCTCGCGACTGACGCGCCGGCGGCGGCGCACATCCTCCTTCCTTCTGCTTCCTTGCAACGCGGACGGTCTGCAGAGTGCTCTCGGGGAATTTGCGGCACGCGGCCTGCTCGCCCGGAATGCATGCAGAACAAACTCGTGACCTGGGCCAGCATCGCAGCTCTCGCGTACTTGATCCCCACAGCGGTGGCGCACGCCGAGCCGCAGGCGCCCAACAGCGCTCCCGCTACCACCGGCAAGGCTCCCGTGACGATCGTGCTCGTGCACGGTGCGTGGGCCGATGGCTCGAGCTGGGACCGCGTGGTGCCGATGCTCGAAGCGAAAGGCTTCAACGTCGTCTCGGTGCACTTGCCGTTGACGTCGAGCGCAGACGATGTCGCCGCGACGACGCGTGCGATCGATCGCCAAGCCGGCGATGTCGTGCTCGTCGGCCACTCGTACGGCGGCTTCGTGATCAGTGAGGCCGGCAACGACCCGAAGGTCAAGTCCCTCGTCTATGTCTGCGCCTTCGGGCTCGATGACGGAGAGTCGATCAACGGTCTCTCGAAGAATAATCCGCCCGCTTGGGTCAAAGCGCTCCAGGTCGACAGCGGCGGCTTCGCGTGGCTGCCACCCGAGGAGATCTCGAAAGACTTCGCGCAGGATGTACCCGCTTCGGATCAGAAGCTGATCACCGCGAAGCAAGGCCCCATACCGGTGAAGTACTTCGACGAGGTCATGAAGAACCCGGCGTGGAAGTCCAAGCCTTCGTGGTACGTCCGCGGCACCGCCGATCACATGATCGATCCGGCGGCACAAGCTTCGATGGCGAAACGGATGAAGGCGACGACCACGTCGATCAACTCGGGCCATGTCGCGATGCTCTCGAAGCCTCGTCAGGTGGCGAACGTCATCCTCGACGCGGCAGGAGCTCCGGCTGCTACCGCGCGCAAGTAAGACCACGACATCCTGCCGCGAACTGCGCAAGATGCGCGAGTGGCCCGATCCCGCCGGGCTGCGCGCGTCGTCGACGACGTCTGATGGCTACGCGTTACGAGCGCGCGCGGCCTGTGCCGATCGTGTTGCGATCTGCGCGCCGCAGATATCGCTCACCACGTCGTTCAAGAGCTCGACGCCCCACGCGAGACCCGCGACCGGGACGCGCTCGTTGTGGCCGTGGAACATGTCGGCGAACTTGATGCCCGAGGTCTTGTCGATCTTGACGGGCGAGAAGCCGTACCAGCGCGCGCCCATCTGCGTGAAGTACTTGGCGTCGGTGAATCCGGGGATCAAGTACGGCAGCACGACCGCATCGGGCTCGCGCTCGATGATCCGCCGCTGGATCGTCTCGAACAACGGCGAGGCGACCGGCTCGGTCACGATCGGCGGCGCGGACTTGATGATCTCGAGCTCGACGCCTTCACCGAGCACCGCGCGCAGCTCGCGCAACAGATCGTCGTCGGTTTGACCGGGCAGCGTGCGGCCGTCGATCTCGAATTCGGCGAGGCCCGGGATGACGTTGGTCTTCGCGCCGGCTCGCACGACGGTCGCCGCCGCGGTGTTGCTGAGCAGCGCCGAGAAGCTGCGCGCGATCGATGCGCCGGGAACGAGTCGTGCGACGCGCGCGAGCAAGTGCGGTCGTGCGAGCAGCTTGACCAGGGGCTGGATCACGCCGGGCTGGCGCGAACGCAACACATCGAGAAAATCTGCGACGTAGCTCGTAGGATGCACCGGCAGCGGCGTGCTGCCGAGCTTCGCGAGCGCCTCGCCGAGCTTTGTCACCACGCTATCTCGGCGCGGCATCGAGCCGTGGCCGGGCTCGCCGGTGATCCGTGCGCGGACCCAGCAGAAGCCTTTCTCGGCGACCTGGATCGGATAGAACGTCGTGTCGCCGAGGTGCAGCGAGAATCCGCCGGACTCGCCGATCGCATACTCCGCTTCGACCTTCGAGCGATGCTGCTCGACGAGAAACCGCGAGCCGAGATCGCAGCCGGCTTCTTCGTCCGCGACCGCCGCGAAGATCACGTCGCGATCGAGGCGCGCGTTCGTCGCCGCGAGTCGCCGCATGATCGCGGTGCACATCGCCGCCATGTTCTTCATGTCGATCGCGCCACGTCCCCACAGACAACCTTCGAACTCCTCTCCCGAGAATGGCGGCTTTCGCCACTTCGTCGGATCTGCTTCGACCACGTCGAGGTGCGCGGTCACGAGGAGCGGCGGCCTCGCACCGGTGCCCTTGTGCCTGACGACGAGGTTCGTGCGATTCGGCTCGCCCTCGAGGAGCTCGGGCCGATAGCCGACCTCCGCGAGTGATGCGGCGATCAGTTCCGCGGCCGCGCGCTCGTTGCCCGGAGGGTTCGTCGTGTCGATTCGCAACAGCGACTGACACAGTCGCTTCGCGTCTTCGGCGAGCGTCGGCAACGTCATCGCGATGACTGTAGCGAGTTTGGCGGCGCGAATCGCACCTCAGCTCGACAAACCATCGCCGGCCGGAGCGATAGCCCGTTCTTGACGGTAGCCACCGAAACCGCGAGCGGCCCACCGATCGCTCGATGGGCAACTGCACGACGCGGCGGTACGAGCCGAAACAAGGCGACCAGCCTAGGGAGCACGCGGGTCGCCACCCACGAGCCAGCACCGAGGAGTGCGATGCAGCTCGCGGCTCGTACCGCCGATCGAGCACCTATTTGTCGGCGAGGTTCGTGTCTCCCTTGATGTCGAGGAACGGCTCGAGACGCTTGAACGTCTTGTAGCCGAAGCCTTTGACCCGCCGCAGATCGGCGACGCGCTTGAAGCCGCCGTTCTTCTTTCGCCACGCGACGATACGCTCGGCCTTCGCAGGCCCGACGCTCGGTAACATCATCAGCTGCTCTTCCGTCGCCGTGTTGAGGTTGAGCTTGCCGGCGAGGTCTTTGTGAGCAGACTTTTTCGGTGGACGTCCGCCCTGGTCGTCGAGCATAGGCTTTGCCGCGACGGCCGCGCCCGGAGGTGCCGCGGAGGCAGCGCGGAGTGTCCACGAGCCGCCCATCGCGGCGACGAGCAAGACAAGTGCGACGCAGGTGGCGACGTGCCGCCCGCCTTTCGAGATCAACTTCGAGATCGAGTTCATGGCTGATTCCTTTGTTGGCTAGAACGGAATGGGGCTATCGGTGGACGCGGCGGGTTGCTTGAGCGAACCCTGCGTTTCTCCGTAGGTCGACTTGCGCGACAGCTCTTCTTCCGTGAGCTCGCGCAGCTGGAACTGATAGTTCTTCGGGACGACGTCGACATAGACGTTGATCGAGTCGTCCTTGTTCGTGAACGCACTACCCGTGCGCATCCAGAACGTTCCTCCGCCCTTTTTTTCGATCGGGCTGATCACCTTGTACATTCGCTTCATCACAGCTCTCTTTCCGACGACGATTGCGTCGTGGCGGGCAAGAGCAACCGCGATGCCAATCGCAACTACGCGATTGTTCGAGCGCGCGCGTCCGGTGTCCGCCGACCTACGGACAGACAGTCCGCAAGCCGGACGTCGCCTCTTTGATTCGATACAGCAGGTGGCCGTCGCTATCGGTAAGCTCGGACCAGATGATGGATCCAGCGGCGATCATTCGCTCGTAGTGCGATGCCCGCCTCTCAAGCACCGGCTCGGTTTTCGAGCTTTGCCGACGGAAGCAGGATCCGAAACGTCGTACCGCTACCCAGCTTCGAATGAGCGATCACCGTTCCGCCATGCCTTTTCGTGATGGTGTGGACCATCGCGAGACCGAGCCCCGTGCCTTTTCCGATCGCCTTCGTCGTGAAAAACGGCTCGAACGCCCGGGCCAGCGTGGCCTCGTCCATGCCTGCTCCGGTATCCGCGACGATCACTTCGACGTATTCGCCGTCCGAAGGCAGATGAAGTGCGCTCGCGTGAGCACGGTCGATGCGAACGTTCTGCGTCGAGATCCGGACCATGCCACCCTTGGGCATGGCGTCTCGCGCGTTCACGAGCAGGTTCAGGAGCACCTGCTGCAGCTCCTGCCGCGAGCCGCTGACCCAAGCATCTGGGCTCACCTCGCTGGTGATCGAGACTCGGGCTCCGACGAGCCGCTTGGCCATCCGAATGCTTTCGGCGACGAGCTCGACGACGCTAACGCGAAAGAAAGAGTTCGGCTCGTTGCGGCCGAGATCGAGGAGCTTTCCTGCCAGTCCGACCGCGCCCGCGGTTGCCGTTTTCAAGTCATCGATGATCTGACGCTGCTCTTCGGTTCTCTCGGAGAGAGAGCCGTCTAGGTTTTCAAGTCCGCCTACGATGACGGTGAGGAAGTTTCGGAAGTCGTGCGCGAGTCCGCCGACCATCGTCGACATCGCGTCAACCCGTTGCAACTGACGCATCCGAGACTCGAGCTCATCGTGGTGCATGAGCACGAAGATCGTGCTGCCGACTTGGATTCGGTCTCCGATGTTGAGCGATGCGCTGCCATCGACGCGAGCGCCGTTGACGAACGTTCCGTTCAGGCTGCCCAGATCCTGGAGATGGAAACCCTTGTCGTCGGCCCACAGGCGCGCGTGATTGCGCGAAACGTCCGTGTTCTCGAGACGGACGTTCACATCGCCGCCGCCGCCGCCACGACCGATCAGGATTGGTTTCGAGCCAAGGCTGAATGCGCGCCCAACCTCGGCGCCCGCGACACACACGAGCCGTGCCGCGACCAGAGTCGGCCCGGTGTCGTCGTTCTCTTCGACGACGGCAGGCAGCTCGAAAACGCCCGTGTCCTCCGTCGGTGCTCTGCTGTGCTCGGGCAATCAAACCTCCAACTAGCGTTTGGGGCACGGCGCCTGCCTCGACCCTACAGATCAATCTGGGCGAGTTCCACTGAACGTGGGTGTCCGCCCCACGGCGATCCGGTCAACGCGAATCATGTGGAGCGTTTTGCGGCACCGCAACAGACTATCCACCGAACGTGGCTACAGTTCTCGACGGAGCAGCCGACCTTTCATCCAGATGCCGCGTTCAGACCAAGCATTGCGTTCGCTGAGCCACATGATCCGTGAACGACGAAACGCCGCGAAGCTGACGCAGAAGGCGCTCGGTGTCCGCGCCGGCATCGGCGGCAAGTATGTCAGCGAGATCGAGCGCGGCACTCGAGACGTTCCATTCAGCACGCTTCAGGCGATGGTGGAGGACGGCCTTGGCCTTCAACTCGAAGTTCAGTTTCACGCGAGAGCATCGGTGCGCTCATCCTCGCTATTAGCCGTACCGCGTTCCATCAGTGAGGTCGCGGCTGCGATCACTGTGCTACCAGCCGACCAGCTCGGGTTGGTTCTTACGATCGCGCGTGCGATTCACGTCGACAGCGATGCGGCGACCGGGACCACGTTCACGATAGAGCTGCCTGTCACCCCGCCTGTCGCTTCAACCTCGTGACCGACGCTTGCTCGGCTCGCGCAGACCGTCCTCACTCGGCGAACCAGTGCAAGCGGCAAATGTGCCGCGAAAATCGGCAGCGAGCCTTTTTGAGGACAAAGCCCGCAACCCGGACAATCAATGCAGCGCGACGTCGAGCTGCGAAGGCTTCACGACGTCGACCTTGATCGATCGTCGCAGCACGATCGGCGCACCGTACGTCAGCACGCCGTCCGGCCCCGCGCTCGCGATCGGCGGCTGCCAGAACGTGATCTCGTACGTGCCCGCCGCAAGCTCGTCGATG
>JAQBQF010000165.1 GCA_028287115.1 Myxococcales bacterium | reverse complement strand
ACCTACCGCAAGGTCAACCCGGCGGACTCGCCGATCATGATCCTGAGCCTGACGTCGACCACGTACAGCAGCGGTCAGCTCTACGACTATGCCTCGACCATCATGTCTCAGCGGCTGTCACAGCTGTCCGGTGTCGGACAGGTGACCGTCGGCGGCTCGTCGTCTCCCGCCGTGCGCGTGGAGGCCAATCCGACGCAGCTGAGCAGCTATGGCATCACGCTGTCGGCGGTCCAGTTGGTGATCGCGCAGCAGAATTCTTATCTCGCTCGTGGACAGATCACCGACGGCGCGGTGACCGCGGACATCATCACGAACGGACAGCTGTCGCACGCGGCGGAATATCGGCCGCTGATCGTCGGCGTGAGCGGTGGAACGGTGGTGCGGCTCGGCGACGTGGCCGACGTGAGGGACAGCGTTCAGAACCTTCACAACGCCGGCTATATGGACGGCAAACCGTCGGTGACGATCATCATCTTCCGAGAGCCCGGAGCGAACATCATCGAAACGGTCGACCGGGTGCGCGCCGCGATTCCGGCGCTCCAGGCCTCGATCCCGTCCGCGATCGAGACGACCGTCGTCCTCGATCGCACCACGACGATCCGCGCGTCGGTGAAGGACGTCGAGCAGTCGCTGATTCTCTCGGTGGTGCTGGTCGTACTCGTCGTGTTCGTGTTCCTTCGCAACGCGCGCGCCACGCTGATTCCGAGCGTCGCGGTCCCGGCGTCGCTGATCGGCACGTTCGCCGTGATGTACTTGTTCGGCTACAGCCTCGATAACCTGTCGCTGATGGCGATCACGATCGCCACCGGATTCGTCGTCGACGACGCGATCGTGGTGATGGAGAACATCTCGCGTCACCTCGAAGCCGGCATGAAGCCGTTCGCGGCGGCCTTGCTCGGCGCGCGGGAGATCGGGTTCACCGTGCTGACCATCAGCATCTCCCTCGTCGCCGTGTTCATCCCGATCCTCGCGATGGGCGGGATCGTGGGACGGCTGTTCCGCGAGTTCGCCGTGACGATCTCCGCGGCCATCTTGACCTCGATGCTCGTCTCGCTGACCACCACACCGATGATGTGCGCACGGCTGCTGAGAGTGCGTGCTCCGGGGCGGCAGGGCCGGGTGTTCCGTGTCTCGGAACGCGGTTTCGAGCGGATGCTCGGCGGTTACCGCCACAGCCTCCGCTGGGTGCTCGCAAATCCAGCGATCGTCCTCGTGACGCTGATCCTGACCATCGGGCTCAACGTCGTGCTCGTGATGCGGGTACCTAAGGGGTTCTTCCCGCAGCAGGACACCGGCTTGATGTTCGGTGGTGTCCTCGGGCCCGAAGACTCGTCGTTCGCCGCGATGAACTCGTCGCTGAAGACGATCGTCGACGTGATCCGGCGGGATCCCGCGGTTGCCCATGTCATCGCGTTCACCTCCACGGGCAATCGGGCTTCGGTGTTCGTCGCGCTCCAGCCACGCGACCGGCGATCCGTCGACGCACCGGCGGTCATCGGTCGCCTGCGTCGCGAGTTGGGCCGCTTGCCCGTGCCGTCGGTGTTTCTCCAGGCGGCTCAGGACCTGCGCATCGGCGGTCGGATGACCAACGCGCAGTACCAGTACACGATCCAGTCGGACACGATCTCGGATCTGACGAAGTGGGGTCCCATCCTCCTCGCGCAGATGAAGAAGCTGCCGGGTTTGACCGACGTCAGCTCGGATCAGCAGAACGGCGGGCTGCAGTCGTATCTGACCTACGACCGCTCGCGGGCCGCGCAACTCGGACTCACGGCTCAAACCCTCGACAGCGCGCTCTTGGCCGCGTTCGGGCAATCCGAGGTCTCGGTGATCTATACGCAGGCAAATCAGTATTACGTCGTTCTCGAAGTTGCACCCGCGTATTCGCAGTCTCCGCAGGCGCTGGCGAATATCTATCTTCAGTCGAACAACGGCACGACGAATAGCCATGTCCCGCTGTCGACCGTTGCCAGTCCGCGGGTCAACACGGCGCCGCTGATGGTCAACCATACCGGTCTGTTCCCGTCGGTCACCGTCTCCTTCAATCTTGCGTCCGGCCTGTCGCTGAGCGACGCCACGCGGCTGGTGGAAGACATGCAGCGGAAGCTGGGCACGCCAAGCACGATTCATGGCTCTTTCTCTGGAACGCTGCAGGCCTTCCAGCAGTCGCTCGCTACGGAGCCGATCCTCGTGTTGACCGCACTGCTCGCGGTCTACATCGTGCTGGGGATTCTCTACGAGAGCCTGATCCATCCCCTCACGATCATCTCGTCACTGCCCTCGGCGAGCGTCGGCGCCATGCTCGCGCTGCTGCTGTTCAAGGATGATCTGAACGTGATCTCGATCATCGGGATCGTCCTGCTCATAGGCATCGTCAAGAAGAACGCGATCATGATGATCGACTTCGCGCTGTTCGCGGAACGCGAGCGCGGCATGAGCACGCGGGACGCGATCTTCGAAGCGTGCATGCTGCGGTTCAGGCCGATCATGATGACGACCCTGGCGGCGCTGTTCGGCGCGCTGCCCCTCGCGTTCGGAACCGGCACCGGCTCGGAGCTGCGGCGCCCGCTGGGGATCGCCATCGTCGGCGGATTGCTGGTGAGTCAGCTGCTGACGCTCTACACGACGCCGGTGGTGTACCTCTATCTCGACCGGCTATGGCTGCGCATCTTGCGGCGCCGCTCCGATCGGGGACAAGGAGCGACGCGATGACGAACCGCGCACGCCGGCGCAGGCTCAGCGCGGCCCTGCTGGTTGCCGGGTGCACGGTCGGGCCCGCGTATCACACGCCGCCGGCGCCGGTACCTACCGCCGCGAGCTATCGGGAAGCGAAATCCGGCGAAGGTGCGTGGAAGGTCGCGAACCCGTCGGATGCGATGCTCCGCGGCAAGTGGTGGCACGTGTTCCGCGAGCCCGAGCTCGATGCGCTCGAAGATCGCCTGAACATCAACAACCAGACCATCAAGCAATCATTCGAGAGCTACATGGCGGCACGTGCGCAGATTCGCGGTGCGCGTGCACAGTACTTTCCGACGGTGACTGCGAGCCCGTCCGTGACGCTGTCGCGATCGTCGGGCGCCACCCGTGTCGGGTCGGCCGGTATCGGGTCGGCCGGTGGCGGCGTGACTGGCACGGGCACAACCACAACCACCACGAGCGGATCCGGCGGCAGCCGCGTGACGTTCTATACCGCGCCCGTGGAGGCGTCTTGGGCGCCCGACTTATTCGGCCGCGTGCGCAATACCGTGCGTCAGTTCCAGTATGCGGCTCAGGTGAGCGCAGCCGATCTCGAGAACCAGAGGTTACTCGAACAGGCGACGCTGGCGCAGACGTATTTCGAGATCCGTGGGCAAGACGCCATGGAGAATCTGCTCGCCGCGACCGTCGAAGCGGACCAGCAGCTCGTCGCGCTCGCACGATCGCGGTTCGAGACCGGCATCGACACCGAGCTCTCGGTCGCTCAGGCCGAGCAGGCGCTGCAGACCGCGATCGTGCAGGCGATCAACGCGCGGCTCGTGCGTGCCCAGTTCGAGCACGCGATCGCCACGTTGCTGGGAGTGCCCGCGACGACGTTCACGATCCCCAAGCGCGCTCTCTTGGCCGCACCACCTCCGATCCCCACCGGCGCCCCTTCGCAGTTGCTCGAGCGGCGGCCCGATATCGCCGCCGCGGAGCGACTTATGGCCCAGGCCAACGCGACGATCGGCATCGGCTATGCGGCGTACTTTCCGACGATCACGCTCTCCGGAACCGCTGGCTTCACGAGCACCGCGCTCGGACAGCTGTTCGAATGGTCGAGCCGCGCGTGGTCGATCGGGACTGCGATCTCGGAGACGCTGTTCGATGCGGGCCTGCGACGCGCGACCATCGATCAGAGCGTCGCACTGTATAACGCGAACGTCGCGAGCTATCGCCAGATCGTGCTGACCGCGTTCCAGCAGGTGGAAGACTTCCTCGCACAGACCCGCATCCTTTCCGAAGAGATCGCGCACCAGCGCCAGCTGGTCACGTTCGCGCAGCGAGCGTTCGAGCTCGAAAAGGTCCGTTACGAGACCGGCGTGGATCCGTACCTCAATTTGATGACGCAGCAGCTGACGCTGCTGACAGCACAGCAGACGCTCGTGACCCTGCAGGTGCAGGCGATGACCTCGGCGGTGTCGCTGATCGAGGCACTCGGCGGCGGCTGGGATCGATCCAGTCTACCGACACCGAGCGAGGTCTCGAAGACGCCACCGGCGAGCGCTCGCCGGCTGCAACGGTGAATGAAATGGTGGAGGCGGTGGGAGCGGAACTCCGACCATCCTCGGCTCATTCCGCTGCAGATGTGCCGCCCGTTGTGGCGGTCGGAACCGGCGCAGTCCTGACGTTCGCGCCAAGCCCCGCGGTGACGAGACCGCCGATGATCAGGAGCAGGAAGATTGGCTGGTACGGAAACGTCAGGGGCATGCGTGTTGCTAGTCCGATCACGAACGCGACACCTAGGACCGAGCCGACTTGCCGAACGGCTTGATTGATCGCGACACCGAGGGCGAACCGATCCGGGGGCAATCCGTGGACGGCGACGCCGCTCAGCGAAGGCAATACGAGACCGATCGCCGCGCCAAACACGATCGACGTTGGGAGCATGAGCGTGAGGTATGCCGGATCTGGCGTCGCGAATACGCGGAGTGTTGCCGCCGCTACGGCGTACGCGAGTCCGCCCATTACGAGTAGGTTCTTGTGACCGCGCTTCGCCGCGAACCGTCCGGCGATCAGGGCGAATGGGATCACCGCGAGTGGTCCGGGCGTCATCGCGAGCCCCGCGCGCAAGATCGAGTAGCTCCACACCCGTGTGAGGAACAAGATGCAGCCGAAGAACATGGCCGAGAAGGCGATCGAGAACGCGAGTGTCGCCCACGTTGCGATCCGGTAGTTGCGATCGCGAAACAAGCTGCCGTCGACGACAGGGGCTCGCGATCGTCGCGCGTCGAGAACGAGCAGGCCGAACAACGCGAGACTCCCGGCGATTGATCCGAGCGTCTCGGGGCTCCGCGGGCCCCACGCGCCGGCGCCGATGATGCCGAACGCGAGCAGGCCGGGCGCGCCGATCGCACACAGGATGCCGAACGCGTTCGGCAAGGGGCCGGGAACGGACTCGCGCGATTCCGCGAGCCGCACGCGGGATCGCACGATTGTAAGGATTCCGATCGGGACGTTGATGTAAAAAGCCCAACGCCACCCCAGCGTCTGCACGATCGCCGATCCAACGGCCGGGCCGACGGCTGCGGCGAGCGCCCCAACGGCGCCCCAGATACTGATCGCGATCGCACGCTTCTCGCGCGGAAATGCCGCGAGCACGAGCGCGAGGGATGCCGGCAACAGCATCGCGGCTCCGATCGCCTGCACCACCCGACCGGCGAGCAACAGGTCCGGAGTCGGCGCGAGACCACACAACGCCGAAGCGAGCGCGAACAGTCCTGTACCCAGCATGAATACCCGCCGCCGCCCGACGCGGTCGGCAAGGCGCCCGGCGGACACGAGGAGAGCACCGAACACGATCGTGTAGAGGTTCAAGACCCACGACAAGTCGGCGTCCGAGTCGGTCGGAAAGCTGCGCCGCAGCCCTTCGAACGCGACGTAGAGGACCGTGGTGTCGAGCGACACCATGAACACCGCAATGCTCGTCAGTGCCAACACGCTCCAGGGACTCGGTGCGCGATCAGTCATATCGCCTCCTTGACGTGCAGCGGCGTGCGCCCATGGCCAAGGGGCTGTGCCGCGAGCGCCAACTCCTGCGAGCCGGAATTCGTGGGTGAACTCGAGGACCGAGATTCCGGAAGATCTCGATCGAGATGTCCCTCCGCGGTGTTGGTTCAGATACGTGCATATACATCTATCGTCTGAAAATCGGCAAGCACGACACGCTCACTCGACGATTGCGCGCAGGACCGCATCCGGGTGCTCCAGGGATGCGAAGTGGCCCGCGTCCTCCAGCGTAGTCGGGGCTGCAACACGCAGCGCGCTCTGGGTTCTCCGGCGATCGTCAATCGTCGACCAGTCGTTGCTCGAGTACACGAGCGTGACCGGAGCCTTGACCAGCGGGTAGAGCGAGCGTGCATCGAGCCAGCTTCGCCAGTTCGCAAACAGCGAGTACTCCATGCGCCGGTAGCCGGGTCGCTTGCCCGTTGCGAACAGCTCGTCGAGGAACGACCCGTCGAGCCTGGACCGGTCGTGAAACCCCGACTCGATGACCTTCGCGAGGATCGCGCGAGTCTCGATCGGGAAGACGTGAAACACGCCGAGGATCCAGCTCGCGCTTCCGTTCCTGATCCCGCCGCCGAACCTGTCACCATAGTCGTAGGGATTGATCGCGACGACGCGCGCGATCCGATCGGGAAGCTTCGCAGCGACCGTCAGTGCGAGGACGGCGCCGATCGACTCGCCGACAAGTGTGACGCCGCGAAGATCGAGCTTCGTGATCAGCTCGCCAACGGATTCTCGAAACAGGTGCTCGGTGTATTCGGTGTCGAGAATCGACGATTGCCCGTGACCAGGAAGGTCGATCATGTAGACGCGATAGCGAGCTCGGAGCGCCGGGACGAGCTTCTCGAAATAATCGAGCTGGGTGCGAATCGTGTGCAACAAGACCAGCGGGGGCCCGTCACCCACACGCAGGTATCGGAGCGAAAACCCGTTCGACAGCCGGAGCGTGTCGAGCTCACCGCCGTTGCTCCAACGTTCGGTGTAGCGGCCATGGCTCGCGGCGGTACATGCGGTGATGATCGTGGTTGCCAACACGCTGACCGCAAGAGCATTGATGGTCATGATTCGTCCTAGACTTCCGTTGCGATTGCGATGGGTGCATCGTCCAGCTGGTCCTTGGGAAGCAGCAGCTTTGACATCACCGGCGTCACCAGGCGTGACATCGCTGTCGACGACACGAGACCGCCGATCAGTACGAGCGCGAGAGGGGAGTACAGGTTCGAGTGTTCGACGACCAGAGGAATCAAACCGCCGATCGCTGTCATCGAAGTCAGGAGGATCGGAAAGAACCTCGTCTCCCCCGCCCGGCGGATCGCTTCGGCAAGCGGGACGCCTTCGGCGCGGAGCTGATTGGTGAAGTCTACGAGGAGGATCGAGTTCTTCACTTCGATGCCGGTCAACGCGATGAACCCGATCAGGGTGGTGAACGAGAGCGTTTCACCGGCCAGGAACAGCGCGACGAGGCCGCCCGCGGCGCCGAGCGGAATCACCGACGCGACGATCAGGGTGGCCGAGAAACTTCTGAACTCCAGGATGAGGATCGCGAGCACGCCGAAGACGGCGATCAGAATCGCCGGCCCGAGCCCCGAGAAGCTCTCCTTCTGGCTTTCGACCAGCCCACCCGCTTCCCAGCGGTAACCGGCTGGCAACGGGAGCTGGGCGATTCGCTCGACTGCGGCGTTCGTCACTCGACGTGCATTCGCGCCCGTCGCGACGTTCGCCGTGACGGTGACAACGCGCTGGCGGCCGTCGTGCTGGATCGCGCGCGAGCTCGACCTGAGCTCGAGGCGCGCGACCTGGGCAAACGGGACATAGCCAGCCGCCGCGGTCGGGATCTCCAGGCGGTCGAGGATCGAGAGATCTGGCCGCGCCGGCCGGGGGAGGCCGACGACCAGGTCGATGTCGTCGCCGATTCCTTGATGGAGCTTGCCGATCGTGAGACCCGACACCGCCAACCGAACGGCGCGGTCGATGTCGAGCTCCGTGACGCCGGCCAGCGCAGACCGCTGCGGGTCGAGCTCGACCGAGACATCGGTTCGCTGGATCGCGAGGGGGTTGTGGACGTCGCGTGCACCGGGAATGCGAGACAAGACGCCGCTGACCGCCTCCGCCTGCCGGCGGAGCTCCTCGAGATCGTCGCCGAACACCCGAATCGCGATCGGTGCTTCGATCGGAGGCCCGTTTTCGAACTCTCGGATTCTGATCTCGGCGTTCGGGATCGCCGACAGGGCGTGGCGTAGTCGATCGAGCAACGCGGGCGTCGCGTGCGCGTCGTAGCGATCGAGCTGGAGGAACAGATCCGCGACCGACGTCGACGTCTGGCGTGGCGCCACGTTGTAATAGATCTGCGGGTTGCCATGTCCAACGGACGTCAGGATGTGGCGCACGCTCGGCTCGCCGCGGACGATCGCCTCGGCTTGACGGGCGACGTCGTCGGTTCCGGCGAGACTCGTGCCGTCGGGGGTCTCGATCGTGACGAGGACCTGTGGGATCCCGGCGGTCGGAAACAACGAGAACCCGATCCGCGGAGCCAGCGACACCGCCCCCGCGACCAACGCCGCCGTCAATGCGAGCGTGATGAGCGGGTGGCGCATCGCGGCGACAAGCACCGGGCGATACGCCTTCTCGATCCCTGCGTTCGTCGCCCGGAATGCCCAGTTGCCGTGACTGTGCTGTCCCGTGTGGCCCTTCATCACGCGGCTCGCCAAGAACGGGATCAGGGTCAACGAGACGACGAGAGAGGCGCCGATCGTGACGACGACGGCGACTGGCAGCGACCGGATGAACAGGCCGGCATTGCCCGGCAGAAATAGCAGCGGCAAGAACGCGAAGATGAGCGTCGCCGTGCAGCCGACCACCGCGATCCCGATCTGCTTGGTTGCCAGGATGGCGGCCTCGTTGCGCGACTTGCCTTCACGCAAGTGGCGCGCGATGTTCTCCGCGACGACGATCGAGTCGTCGACGAGAAGCCCCAGCGCCACGACGAACCCGACGATCGAGAGCTGGTTCAGCGAATAGCCGAGCGCGTACAGGAGCGCGACGCCGATCGCCAACGAGGTCGGGATCGAAATCATGACCACCAATGAAGCGCGGACCCCGAGCGGGATCAGTGTGATCAAGATCAGGACGATCGCGATCGCGAAGTCGCGCTCGAGGCCACCGAGTCGATGGCTGACGTTGTTCGACTGATCAAACCCGACCTCGAGCTTCATGCCCGCGGGCAACTCGCGCTCGAACGCCGTTACTTCTGCGAGCACCGCGTCGCGGACGTGAAAGATGTTCTCGCCTTCGCGCATCGCGACCGTGATGAACCCCGCGTGCTTGCCGTCGTAACGACCGATGTAGGCATCGTCGACCGGGCGGAGCACCACGTCGGAGACATCTCCAATGGTGACCACCTGTCCCGATCCGGGGGTGAGCGCGGTCGCGCGAACCTGGTCGATCCCGTCGTACGCGCCGGAGGTCTTCACATCGAACCGGCGCTTGCCGAGCGTGACCTCGCCGCCGGGGATGTTCGTGTTCGCCCCGCCAAGGGTTTGCACGATCTGTCCGACGCCGACGCCGTGGCGAGCGAGCCGACCGATGTCGAGCTCGACCCGAGCTACCTCCTCCGGATATGCCCATCCGTCGACGCTCTTGACGCCTCGGATGCTCTCGAGCCGGCGGATCAACCGATCACCCGTGGCCTTGGTCTGGCCCGCGGGTGCACCACGCGGCGTCAGCAACGCGAGTTGCAGGATCGCGACGTTGGTCGTCTCGTAGTGGGTTACCTCGACCGACTTCACGCCTGCAGGAAGATCGGGCCGCGCTGCGGCGACCTGCCGACGCACCTCATCCTCCTTCTTGGCGGTGTCGATCCCAGGTACGAAGTCGACTCGGATGAACGCGAGGTTGTCTTCGATCTGCGTTCGGAGGTGGTTGATGTTCGAGAGCTCGACGAGGCGCTCTTCTATCTTGTCGACGACCTCGCGTTCGATGTCCTCCGGGGATGCGCCCGGATAGACCGCGACGATCTGGAACGTCGGAGTCGGAAAGTACGGGTCCTCAGAGCGAGGAATGTGGATGAACGCAAACGCACCGAGCGCCGCAACGCAAAGAAACGCAACAAGCGTGAACTGCGGGTTCCTGACCGCGAAGCTCGAGATCCTCACTTCGCACCGCTTTCTCGCTCCCGAGAGACCGTGATCGTGCTGTTCGCGTTGAGGTATGCCGCTCCGTCGGTGATCACGACGGTCGCGCCGTCGAGTCCGCTCGCGATCGCGATGCGCTCCCCATCGAAGTAGCCGATCTCGATCGCTCTGCGAGTCACACCGCCTTTGCCATCCGGGACCCAGACGGTCGCGGTCTTCCCGTCACCATCGCGCACCGCCGCAGCCGGGATCAGCGCGATCTCCGACGCTGTCCCGTTGCCAGTCGGCTCGATCGTCACGCTCGTGACGAGGCCCGACAGCGGCCGTACGTTGCCGGGCGGAAACGCGACGCGTAGCTCGACCTCGTAGGTGCCGAGCGGCGCGGTCGCGGCCGATGCAATCTCTGCAACAGTGGCGGTCAACAACGCTTTGGGGTAGGCGGCAAGCTCCAGGGTCGCCTTGTCTCCGTGGGCAACACGCACGATGTCCCGATCGGCGAGGCCGACGCGGACGATCCAGCCGGTGTCTTCCCCCGAAATCGTCATGATCGGCTGGCCCGGGGCGACGATCTCGCCGGACTCGACGAGACGATGCTGCACGCGACCGTTCGCGGTCGCACGGATCACCGCGTGTTCGCGATTGAACTCGGCCGCTCGCAGCTGCGCACGGGCGACCGCCGCTGCGGTCGTCGCGTCGTCAAGTTGCTCGCGTGTCGCCGCCTGTCCTTCGAACAGCCTGGCGACGCGCGCGACATCGCGTGCTGTCTTGGTGACGTTCTGCCGCGCTTGCTCGACCCCGGCATCGATCTCGGTCGTGACGAGCCGAGCGACGATCTGACCGGCGTGGATCGAATCGCCCTCGTCGACCGCGAGCTTCGCCACGACCCCACCAACCTTGAAGCTCGCACGCACCTCGGTCTTGCTCGCGAGCACGCCTGTCGCATGGATCGGCTGGGCGCGATGACTTCTCTCGATCTGTGCGGTTCTGACCGCCGTGGGCAGTTGCTCGATGGTCTGAGGGCCTGCCGAGGAGCTCGAACAGGCCGTCATGACAGCGGCAGCGAGTGCGACCATGAGGGGGGCGGGGCGAGTCATCGGTCCTCCTGGGTCTCGGCCACCCGGTCGAGCTCGACGAGGTGGAGCCAGAGGTCGGTCACCGCGACGATGCGGTCGGTCTCGGCCTGGAGTAGCGTCGTACGCGCCGCGATCAGGTCGATCTGCGGCACTGCACCAGCGGCGTACTCTATCGCAACGATGTTGTACGCTACGCCTGCGCTGGCGATCCGCTCCTCGCTGCTGGCGATCGCCTGGCGTGCATCGTCAGCGTCGGTCCACGCCTGAAGAACCTCGAGCTCGATGCGGTCTTCGAGCTGCCCCCGCCGCACCGCGAGCGCCGCACGCTCGAGCTCAGCGCTGCGGATCCTTGCATGATCGGCCCCGCCGCTGAACAGGTTCCACGATGCCACGATCGAGACCGCCACGTAGTCGTTGTCGAAGCCGGGCGCATCGTTCGTCAGAAAGCCGTAGTCGACGGCGACGCCCAAGCTCGGCAAATAACGGGCGCGTACGACCTCGCGCTCCGCGGCGTGGGCCGCATCCCCCGCTGAAACGACCGCCAACTCGCGCCTCACTGCGCGAGCGTTCGCGACCAGCTTGCTCGAGGTCGCGACCGGCAGCGGCGGGACCGCCAGCGTGGGCGGAACGGGTACTGGCGCATCGATCTCGGTGTCGACAAGCAGGTCGAGCTGTCGAGCGGCGAATCGTTCCTGGCGCTCGACGTCGCGGATCCGCTGGTCGAAGGCTGCGAGCTCCGCCTTGGCTCGCGGTACGGCATCGCCCGTCGCCATGTCGTTGGTCTCCAAGAGCCGGCTGACGCGCAAGGCCTCGACGAATAGCGGCCGCGAACGACGGAGGAGGTCGACCACCAAGCCGGCCCGCGCGTGCTGGATGTACACGGAGCGGACGCTCGCTCCGATGTCTCGCTCGGTGACTGCGCGTTCTGCGACGCTCGATGCGATCCCGGCCTCAGCCAGGTGATCTCCAGCTGTGATCGCCGGCGCGTACAGCGGCTGCGTCAACCGTAGTCGCGCGTCCAACCGCAGCGGAATGACAAGGTGGAGATCGGTTGGAAACCGATTGTCGCCGACGATCTGGTTCAGGCCCTCGTAGGCCGGGTTGACGAGCTTGCCGAGATCGAGCTCGTTCCCGAACGTGCGGGTGTAACGAACGTCGAGATCGAGTTTCGGTAGATACCCGGCGCGGACCGCTGCCCGATCCGAGTCGCGTTTGGCGATCTCGATGGAGCGCGCGGCGAGCTCGCGGTTCATCCGGCGAGCGCGGGCCACGTAGTCGCGCAGCGCCGGATCGTCTTGATAGACAGGGCCCGCAGCGGCAGGGGACCCACCGAGCGCTGCACTGACCGCCCCCGTGAGTAGCAAGCGGCAGGGAACAAATCGCTCGTTCATGATTATAGGTGTATATACACCTATTACTGACTACGCAAGATCAATCGCCATCCCGCTTCGTTGCAGGTTTTCGCCGGTTGACGCGGTTGGCATCCATGTGTAGATACACATGATGATGGGATACGAGGTCAAGGCCAGGACCATGGCTGCCGAATGCACATGCCTGCGCGCACGGAAAGCGGCTCGCTCTCTCACCAAGGTCTACGATGACCTGCTACGTCCACTGGCAATCGAGATATCGCAGCTCGGCGTGCTGGCTGCGCTCGCGCATTTCGGTGAAGATGGAGCACAGATCGGCAATCTCGCGGACGCGCTCGGAATGGATCGAACGACGCTGACGAGGAATCTCGGGCCGCTGGAGAAGGCGAGCCTGATTCGTGTCGCTCGTGCGCCAACCGACGCGCGAACACGCATCGTGCTTCTCACGCGCGCAGGCGAACGAGCGATCGAGGAGGCGTTCCCACTGTGGCAGGCAGCCCAACAACGCGTGCACGATTCGTTCGGCAAGGGACGCGCCGAGAGTATTCGTAGCGACCTTTCAGATCTCGTCGCGCGGCTCAGAGTCGAGCCCGCAAAGAAGCCGTCGCGGCATCGCGTACGGAAGTAGGCGTTCGGATCGCCTGTCGCGACGGGCGGCTCCGTGAGCCGCAGGGTCCTTGGCAACGCACACTGTGATATGCGTTCGAGGATGCGTTGTACGGTCCTGGTCGCGTTGTTGCTCGCCGTCGGCTGCCGGACCGAGCGCGACAAGGTGCTCGCGGTTAGCGCACACGTGTACGTGCTCAAGTCGGATACGTTTGCCGACTACCGATCTGTCATGCAGACCGCGCTTGGACTCGATCCCTCTGCCAAAGCGGCAGCGCCGATCGTCCTCCGTCGACGCAGTCGGAGAAACCGAGCACGCGCATGGCGTGCCAATGCAGGTCAAGGGAGTCGACGAAAAGCAGATCACGAAGTTTGGCGACCTCGGCAAGCTGATCGTCGATGGTTCGCTCGCCACGCTCGAAGCCGGCGGAGATCCGCCGCCGATCGTGCTCGGCGAGAAGCTCGCGAAGCGGCTCGGCGTGAAAGTCGGCGATCGCCTATCGATCTCGCTGGCGGACCCACCCCGAGCTGTGGACCCGGACGGGCGCGCCGTGCCGGCTGCGCTTGAGGTTCGCGTCGCGGCGACGTTCTTGCTCGGTATCGATAGCTATGACAGCCGCTTTGCCTACAGCACCTTCCGCGACATGCAGCACCTGCAGGGGCGCGGTGACGTCGCGTCCGCGGTCGAGATCGAGCTCACGGAGGCGGATCGCGCCCCTGACTTCGCGCGCCGGCTCGAAACGCAGCTCGGCGGCATGCCGTATGCGGCTCGCGACTGGCGCGAGCTCAACCGCGATAACCACGTCGAAAAGCCCGCGGAACCGATTCGCGAACAAACCGCCGACGAGGTCCCCGAGCTCGACCGGCTCGGCGCCGAGGCACCGGGCATCACCCGCGTGTGGGCGAAGTTGTGCGCACGCGGGATTTGGGAGGGCTGTACGTCGCTCGGCATGTTCTACCAAAATCGTGCGGGCTTGGTCGCGAACGAAGAGGCCGAACGCGCGGGCTTTCTCGGCGCTCAGAAAGCCGATCCGGAACACGCGGCGAGTTTGTACAAACGCGCTTGCGACGGCGGAGATCTCGAAGGCTGTGCTTATCTAGGCTTGCTCTACGAGCGAGCCATCGGTGTGGCGAAGGATCCCGCGATGGCAGCAGCGCTGAAAACCAAGGCGTGCCAGGGCAAACTCCGTTACGCAAAACTAGACTCGTTATGCCAGCGTCGCTGAGCCGCGCGTGCGACCGACCCGGCTTGATGGTCCACCCCACGCGCCATCCGCGAGCTCGTGCCGCCACACGTCGCTGACCCCGGCGCAGCGATCCGAGCTCGGACGCCCACCGCCGCCACATCTCAGGGAAGGAGCGGGAGATCCCGCTCTCGAATGAGACAATCGCGGCGCTGAACTCGTAGCAGTGAGTGCAAGGTCATAGCCTCATCGACGAAACGGACGTAAACTGAGCCCGAGTATGAGCGAGTCGGCGCGACTCAAAGCGACCCTGGATGACTTCTGGGCGATTCCGGAACGAGAACGGTTCCACGAGCTCATCGGCGGGGAGTTGATCGAGAAAGCGGCCCCGAGCGGCGAGCACGGTTCTGCTCAGGCCGGAATCGTCGGCGCCGTGCATTCGCCCTTTCAGCGACAAGCCGGGCGCGGTGGGCCAGGTGGCTGGTGGATCGCGACCGAGGTCGAGGTCATCCTCGATACCGAGATCGCGCGGCCTGACGTCGTCGGCTGGCGTCGCGAGCGGTGCCCGGGGCGGCCCACGGGTATCCCGATCAAGGTGCGACCCGATTGGACCTGCGAGATCATCTCGCCGAGCCGTCCCACGGATGACACGGTCAAGAAGCTACGCCTGTATCATCGAGTTGCCATCCCGCACTATTGGCTCGTCGACCCGCGCGACATGACGCTGACCGTGATGCGGTGGAGCGCTGCCGGCTACATCACGCTGATGCGAGCCGAGCGCGGCGAAGTTGTCCGTGCGGAGCCGTTCGATGCGATCGAGCTCGTCGTAGGGACCTTGTTCGGCGACGACCCGCCCGACGTTTGACATGCTACTCGCGTTGTCGAGGAGCCGTTGACCGACGCCGAGCACGGCATCCGTTGATCATCGGCGGCGATCGGCTGCTCCAATCGTCGCGAACAGATCGGGCTGACGGCGCACGCAGATCGATTAGCCGATCACGGATGGCATGCGTCCCGCCCGTTCACGGCATGGTGCGCGGTGCGCCGAGCGCATCGCCGAGTGCGGCAACGACCCGCTGGAGGTCGACGATGTGCCGGTGATCGTTGAGCAGGACGACGAAGGAGATGTCGGCTGCCGGAATGCGGATCGCGTAGGTCAAGAAGCCCGCGAAGTCGCCACCGTGTCCGTACGCGGGCCCGAGCGAGCTGTCGAGCTCGATCAGGCCAAGACCGTAGCGGCCGAAGTCAGCGCCGTCGGTCGTGATCAGATGCGCCGCACCGGGCGCCGGCTTCATCTTCGCCAGACTGTCCGGGCTCAGCAGATCGGGGCCAACAATCGCGTCGATCAAGCCGACGAGATCGTCGGGGGTCGCCGCGAGCGCACCGGCCGTCCAGCCCACCGTGGCGCTCGCCAGGTGACTCACCTCGGTCGGTGGTGCCGAGAGGTCGACAGCTCCCGTGCTGTCGAGATGAGCGTACGCGTGGTTGATCGGCGCGAGTGCCGCTTCGCTGCCGTCGAGCCAGGTGTGGGTCACGCCGGCGGGAACGAGCACGCGTTCGCGGATCTCGAGCGCTGCGGACCTACCCGTGACGGCCTCGATCACGAGTCCCGCAAGCACGTACCCGGTGTTGCAGTACTCGAACGACGTACCGGGGACGAATCGGGGCGAAGCCGCCGCCGCGTACGCGATCAGTTCCCGTGGCTGCCAAACGCGTAGCGGCTCGGCGGCGACCGCTTGCAGGAACGAGCTTTGGGTCGAATACTCCGCGATGCCGCTCGTATGCGAGAGGAGCTGGCGGATCGTGATCGCCGACCCTCCCGGATATCCCGGGTACCAGTGCTCGAGCGTGTCGTCCAGTGCGAGCCGCCCCTCGTCTACGAGTTGCAGCACCACCGTCGAGGTCACCGTCTTCGTGATGCTGCCGATCCGGAACGCTGCATCGAGAGCGAGAGGCTCGCCGGTCGCGAGGTCGGCGGTTCCCGAGGCACCACGCCACGTCCCGCATCCGAGCCGGACCTCGGCCGCTCCGCCGATCAGGCCGAGATCGTGACGCGCTTGATCGAGGGCCGTTTGCAGCGCGGCGTCGTCGAGCTTCAGCACGACTCCGTTCCCGACCGTCTGTTCGCAGCGAGGCTGCGGGGACTGTGCCGGCTGGCTGGCACAGCCCGCGATGAGCAGCAGTGTCGAGATTGCCTTCATCGGCCCCTCATGAGGCAGGGCTCGTGCCACACCGCGAGCGCCGCCGCGCGAAGCCGTGTGGGTCGGGGTGTTGGGTTTCGCCACGAGTGTCGGGGTCCACTACGCCTCCATCATGCACGGGTCCGACCGCGCCGTGTCGATCGCCGACGTCCACACACGGTGTGCCGTTGACGACACGTGGCTATGTTGTCTGCACGCAAAGTACTCCGACGACCTCGGTGATCACCCAAAACCGGCCACTGAACAGATCGAGCTGACCGTACCCGGTGTTGCAGTACTCGAACCTGACACTTGCCTCATGATGCCAGCGTCGCTGACCCCGGCGCAGCGATCATTCCGCCACCGCGCGGGCAGCTGGTTCGGTACAGGTGCGCGCAGATCAGCTCGGCCGTGCCGAACAACCGAGCCGCAGCGTGCACGAGCGCATGCCGCACCGCCACTTCGTAACGCGCAGCCCCGCGAGTCGCTGGCACCCACCCTGCAGCCGAGCGATGGAGGAGGCACTATGCGAGAACATCGCGTCACGCTACCTGAGCTCGTGTTGATAGCTGCCACGCGCGGCATGATCGGATTCGGCGCTGGCCTGCTGCTCTCGGAACGATTCTCGGGCCGCTCCGGCGGGCGCCGTCGCCGCAGGGTTATCGGCTGGTCGCTGCTCGCGACCGGACTGGTCTCGACGATCCCGCTCGTCCTGCGGTTGCGCCGGCGCGGACAGGAGCGTGAGGAGCTCGGTGAGCAGAGGATGCAGCCGGAAGAGCCGATGCCCGAGGATTCGCAGGCCGCCGCCGTGATCATGGCCGAGTAACATGGCCCAGAGGACGAAGCGACGGTGGTCGCAAGCGGTCACCGAGCGCAGCAATGCGCTCGATCTCGAACCCGCGGTGTTCAAGGGCAGCCCGGCGGAGATCGCGCGCTCACTCAAGCGCTCGGCCGATCGCAGCACGCGGCGGAAGGCGACGCGCGATGAAGTAGGAATGTCCCGGCCCGAAGTACATCTCGGTGCCGGCCGAGTCGGTGATCTCGAGCAAGCCGCTGATGACCTGGATGTGCTCGTCGAACGGGAACACGATGCGGATCGTCGCGGCGGCACGCTCGCTCGGGTAGGTGCACTCGGTCGACGGTCTGTGCCTTGCAACAGGAGAGGATCATGGCTCAGCGAATTCAAGACATCATGACGAAGCAGATCCACACGGTCAGCGCCGACGCGACGCTGGTCGACATCGCCCGGCTGATGCGCGACAAGCGTATCGGCAACGTACTCGTCACGAATCCCGATGGGACGCTGCGCGGCATCGTCACAGATCGCGACATCGTCGTACGCGCCATCGCGGCAGGTAAGCCACTCGACAAGACCAAGGTCGCGGAGATCTCCACGGAGCAACCCGTCCAGGTCGGGCCGGAGCAGAGCGTCGACGAGGCGGTGAAGATCATGCGAGAACGCGCCATCCGCCGCATCCCGGTGGTGCGCGACCGGCAGCCGGTCGGGATCGTGACGATCGGCGATCTCGCGCGCGTCAAGGATCCGGAATCGGCGCTCGCGCAGATCAGCTCGGCCGCACCGAACAACTGACGCACACCGTGCACGAGCGCATGCCCGCACCGACGAGTGGGCTGCACCGCCCTGCAGCCGAGCGACGGAGGAGGCACGATGCGACAACATCGCGTCACGCTACCTGAGCTCGTGTTGATCTCTGCCACGCGCGGATGTGTAGACGGCAATCAAGCTGAGAACTCGGCGAACGGCGCCGGCGCGGTGTACGTGTTTCATTAGGCTCGTCTCGAATGCTCGACATCAAAGATCGCGAGCGACTCGGCGAGCACGTCGCCTCTCGAGCTTGTCGAGGAGCTTGCGCGCACGCTTGGCGGTCACGCGTTTCTTGAGTTTGATCTCGGGATACGTCGCCGCGATCGGGCCCTTCTTGCAGATATCCAAGCAACCGACGGTCACGACGCGCACCCTCGAGTGCATTTCCGCGGCGTAGGCGCGCGTCGCCTCCGCAAGCGCGCACGATTCCTCGCGCGGGCAGCAGCGCTTCCCGACGCAGATCGCCAGCACGGTCTCGTTCTCGAGCTCGCGCTTGCGCAGCTGCTTGCGGAGTTTGCGTCGCTTTCCCATGTCCCGTCACCTCGACGAAACCATACCCACCATCGCAAGCGCGCACACTCCGGGAGACTAGCCGGCTCCTCACCGTCGGCGGGCCGTCAATGCAGGACGCCGGCGTCCCACACGACGTCGCCACCGACCATCGTCAGCACACTGGAGGTTGCGGGCAGCGCAGACGGGGACGCGTGGAACACGTCCTGCGAAAGCACCGCAAGATCGGCGAGCCTACCGGGTGTGAGCGTGCCCTTTCTGTCCTCCTCGAATTCCGCATATGCCGAGCCGCTCGTGTAGGCGGTCACTGCCTCCTCGATCGTTAGCGCCTCGGCGGGATGGGTCGGGTGGATCACGAGCAACATCATGTCGACCCAGGGGCTGAGCGGCCGGCCGATGCCGTCGGTACCGAGTGCGAGCCGGACGCCCGCGGAGAGCAGCGAACGCACCGGTTCGAGCTGCCCAAATACATCGGGCGCGAACCGTTGCGCCCACACAGGCGTGAGGCCGAGGTGCGTGCCGTTCTGCACGACCACCACACCGTTCTTCGCGGCGCGCTCGATGTCTGCGCCGAACATGAGGTCACCGTGCTCGATGCGCGGCCGGCGAACCGTCCAGGCTGACGGGCTGCCCGTGGCCTCGAGTGCATCGAGCACGTTGCTAATCGCGGCATCACCGACGCTGTGGAACAGGACCTGATCGCGCGCGGGCTCACCGGTGCGCTGCGATGCGACCAGCGCGCGAAACGGCGTGAGCGGGAAATTGAACGCGCCGACGTTGTCGGGATCGTCGACGTAGGGCGACGTCACGAACGCACGGCGCTCGATCGGTGTGCCGTCGGTGATCCATTTGACGCCGGCTGCGCGCAGGCGATCGCTCGGACCGGCGCTCGTCGCGCACGGCTCGTTTGGTGTGAGTGGCACGCAGATCGAGCGCACCCGAAGCGGCACGTTCGCCGCGCGCAACACCGAGAGAGCGCGCTCGTGCGTGAGTCCGACCGCCATGTCCTGGAGGCTCGTGAAGCCGAGCTGGGCAGCCTGTGCGGCGAACCCGCGGTAGGCCGCGACGAGCGCGTCATTCGGCACGAGTGCGAGGAGCTTTCTGCGGATGCCGAATTCGGCGTACTCGTGCGCGACGCCGTTCACGATCGGCGTGCCCGGGATTCGCCCGTAGACGCCGCCGAACGGGTCGGGCTCGGTGGCGCCGATGCCGAGCAGCGCCATCGCACGGGTGTCGAACAGCGTGCCGTGTCCGCTCCACGCGAACAACACGACGGGATGATCCGGCGCCACGATGTCGAGCGAGAACCGGCCCGCGGCCGGATCGTCGAGCACCGAGGTGCCGCGACGACCCGGACCGGGGGTAGTTTTTCAGGCGATCGGAACACGACCGCGACGCGGTTGATGATGGTTCGTCCGATGTCCGCTGGCACAGTCCGCACCTCGGCCGGACACACGTTGGCTGGTTATGTGATTCCGCGGACTCACGCGTGGCGCGCGGCTTGCCATGTGCCCGTTCATGTCGAGGCCTCGAGAGATCCTGCCGAATAGCTTCTACCTGCTCAACCGCCGCTGCACCCAGCGCTTGTTCCTGCTGCGGCCCGATGACGAGACGAACTTCCGCGTTCATTTACTGCCTCGGCTACGCGGCAAAGCGTTGCGAGATCGACATCATCTTGCCCGTCGCCGAGTCGAACCATCACCACACCACGCTCTTTGACCGGCACCGACGCGTCTCGGAGTTCGCACAGA
>JAQBQF010000094.1 GCA_028287115.1 Myxococcales bacterium | reverse complement strand
CAAGGGCGCGTTCACGGGTGCGAGCACCGATCGCGCCGGCGTGTTCGTCGAAGCGGATGGCGGCACGCTGTTTCTCGACGAGATCGGCGACATGCCGCTCGCGGTTCAGGCGCGCTTGTTGCGCGTACTACAAGAAAGCGAGGTCCGCGCGGTCGGCGGCAGCGGTGTGCGCAAGGTCGACGTGCGCGTGATCGCCGCGACCAACATCGAGCTCTCGACCGCGGTCGACCAGCAGAAGTTCCGGCAAGACCTCTACTACCGGCTGAATGTCGTCGTGTTGCGCGTCCCGCCCCTGCGCGAACGCCGCGATGACCTGCCGCTGCTCGCTGCGCACTTCTTGCGGAAGCACGGTGGCAAGACGCCGCCGACGCTGTCACCGGAGGCGCTCGACGTGATGATCGAGTACGGCTGGCACGGGAACGTGCGCGAGCTCGAGAATGCGGTCCTCCACGCAGTCGCCCTGCATCACGAGGACGTGATCGGTCCCGAGTCTTTGCCGCAAACCGTCTCGGGACGCACGAAGTCCGTGCCCGTGACGACGTCGGATGATGATGGGCTGACGCCGTTGACCGAGGCCAAACGGAAGGCCAGCTCGACGTTCGAGAAGCGTTACCTGACGAAGGTGATGGCGCGGTCCAAGGGCTCGGTGTCGGAGGCCGCGCGACTTGCCGGTCTCGATCGCACGAACTTCCGGCGACTCCTCCAGCGTCACGGCATCGATCCGATGTCGTTCAAATAGCCGAACGACGACGCCGGCGAACCAGCGGGATCGCGAAGACAACGAAGAGCCCGGCGGTAGGGTTACCAGATCGACAGCCGCAGCCGGCGACGTCGGCTCCGCCGATCTCGTGGACGATGATGTGGCTCGTGATCACGATCGGCTGATTGGTGTCTGTGATCAGCTGCAGGCGATAGCGGCTCGGCGGCGGGGCCGCACCCGCGCCCGAGCTCGCACTCGGCGAGGATCCGATCTGTGTCGTGAAGTCGTCGCTCGTGACCGCCGTCTGTGATCGCTTGACGCCGTCGATCCAGACCTGGAGATAGGTCCCATGACCAGAGGTCACGTGGGCCGTCATGTCCAGGTGCGCGACGTAGACCTCGTCACCGATCTCGGCGATCGATCCGTCGTCTCGCTTGACCGTCAGCTCGACGAACGGATCGTCGGGACCGCGGAGCTGGACGATCGTGCGGCCGTGCCGGATCGCATCGATGATCGCCGCTTCGCTGAGGCCGTCGGACAGCACGAGCGTCGTCGGGCTGCCGATCTGCGAGGCGGTCGGACCCTGGCTCGTGCCCGCCGTATGATCATCGCTGCCGCCGATCGGCGCGATCTTGAAACCCTGGTTCAACAGGTCGTCCCACATCGCGAGCACGCGGGGCACGAACGCCTGGACACCGATCTCGAAGTTTCCGGTGATCAGCTCGATGCCGGCAACCTTGTCCCACGGGATATCGTCCTGGTGCTTCCAGTCGCAGCCGATGCAGGTCGTCCCGAGGTCGAGCTTGGGATGATTGACGATGAACAATGCATCTTGCGCGGCGACGTCGGCGAGGATGTCGGGCATCGAGCGCCCGGCGTGCCCCAGGCGATGATCGACGTAGTCGTGGAGGCCGACCGCGTTGCCGTGGCCGGTGTAGGTCGTGATCTCGACGCCGCGCAGGAACAGAAAGTCTGGCGTGGTTTGCTGCACGGCCGCGAGCAGCGCGTGCTGCGCGGTCGTGTTGTGATCGCTGACGTTGACGAAGTCGAGGCCACGACTCTTCGCGAGCGTCGAGATCTGGTCGAAGCTCGCCATCGCGTCGCCGCTCTGGGTCGAGTGAACGTGGAAGTCGCCCTTGTACCAGCGACGCTCGGTGCTGATCACGGCGGGCGCGTACGAAGCTTTGACGAGCACCGGCAACGTCGCGTTGTCGCGGCACGTGACGTCGATCGAGTAGTGACCGCCGGTGACCGGATCGACCTTCGCCTTGCCGATCGCGACCGTCCACGTGCCCGGTGCGATCGGCCCCGGTAGATAGCTGCGAGAGGATTGATCGACGCCGATCACGACGTCGTCCGTGAGGCCGCCGCCCCAGCCGCGAAATCCATCCGGTCCCCACACGCCCCAATCGAGGATCACGTAGTCCGATCCATCGGTGTGGCTGATCTGGATCTCGACCGTACCCGCTGGCACCGGAAACTCGACGTCCGCGTAATCACCTCCCGCCGGCGAGACATCGCCCTCGAAGTGCATCGTCGAGAGGACCGTCGCGATTGCTACGAGGCTCATGACTCATCATCCGATTGCGCCGGCGCGCGCACAAGCGGGGCTTTTCACCCGCGCTGCAACCGAATGTGCTCGGTCTGGTTCGCCTCAGCTGATCCGAACACGCACGCGACACGCGACACGTGCGCGATCTAGGCGATCCCTCGGTCTACCCGGGAAGCCCGGTCCACTCGGCGGATTTTTGCCACAGCGCCTTCGCGAGCTCGACATCGTCGGCGACGCGGTTCGGACGCTTTTCTTTGCCGTCCTGGTGATAGTAACGCCCGGTCTCGTTCGCGAGCTCCGGCGCGGTCGCGCAATGAATGCTCGAGTGCGCGCCCTGTTCCGGGGTCTTCATGAACTTCTTCACCACCCAGCGCACGGGTGCGGGAATCCGTCGCCAGACATCGGTCGCGACGACGCCGGGATGCACCGCATACGTGGTGACGCTCGTGCCCTCGAGGTGCCGCGCGAGCTCCTTGGTGAACAGCACGTTCGACAGCTTCGAGACCTCGTACTCCGGGAGACCCGAGATCGATCGAGTCGGGTTGCGGAGCGCGTCCCAGTCGATCTTCTTGGCTTGATAATGCGAGGCGCTCGAGACGTTGACGATCCGCGCCGGCCCGCTCTTCTTGAGCCGGTCGAGGAGCAGGCGCGTGAACAGATAATGGCCGAGGTGATTCGTGCCAAACGTCAGCTCGAACCCGTCCTTGGTGACGCCGCCCTTCTTGCCCGCGAGCCCCGCGTTATTGATGAGGCCGTGGATCGGGATGTTGCGGGCGAGGAGCGCTTCGGCGCACCGGCGCACGGATTTCAGATCGCTGAGATCGAGCTCGACGAGCTCGACGCTGTCGTTACCGGTCTCGCGCTTGATCTCGGCGACCACGGGCTCGGTCTTGTCCTTCGAGCGACACGCGAGGATCACGTGCGCGCCCTGGCGCGCGAGCTCGCGAGCCGTGATCTTGCCGATTCCCGTGTTGGCACCCGTGATGATGAAGGTCTTGTTGGCGAGCGAGGGGGTCATGGGCAGCAACATGGTTGCGGTCGGAACAGCCGTCAACTCGCGTTTGCATTCGTAGGCTGCCTTGCAGCCATTTCGTTCGCGACTCCCGGGTCTCGGTCGTGATTTCTCGTCAGGCACTTCGAGATTGACCACTTGGGTGAGGCTGGGCTACCGACTCGGCATGCGGCAGCGGGTTGGATTGATCCTGGTCCTCGGGTTCATCGGTGTGGCGCTCGGTTTTGGTCAGGCTCGCGCCGATGATCCGCCGCCCGCCGAGCAGCAAGGAGGCACGGCTGCGGCCGAAGAGCACCACGAGGCCACGCCGGCCGAGCATCATGAAGGCAGCGCCGAAGAGCATCACGAGGCCACGCCCGGCGAGCATCACGAAGCCGACGAGCATCATGAAGGCGAGCATCACGAGGCCGAGCATCACGAAGCCGAGGCCGAGCATCACGAAGCTGAACATCACGAGTCCGGCGACGCGGCTGCGGATGCCGACGAGGATGACGACGCGGGTGACGTCCCTTACACGAAGTTCGACGCGGACGGCGACGGCAAGGAAGATCCGGCGCTGAAGGCAGAATACGAAGCGGCGATCGGCGGCATCTCGGCCGACATCGACACCGAAGCTGTCGACAAGCTGCTCGAGGCTCGTCCGGAAGATGCCGAGATGAAGCCCTCGATCAGCGTCGAGCAATTCCAGAAGATCGTCCTCGTCGTCAAGAAGGTCGTGCTCGATCGCATGGAGAAGAAGATGGCGAAGGGGACCGCCAAGAAGATGAAGCAGTTCTCGATCGGCATCTTCGTGTTCTCGCTCCTCGGCCTGTTGCTGCTCGCGATTCCGCTCGCCGTCGGCAAGAACTACCCCGGCAAGTTCGGCATCTTGTTCAAGTACTCGGCGCTTGCGGCCGTCACGTTCTTCGTCACGGTTAACCTGTTCGGCGGCGTGCTGATGGGCATGCGCACCGCGCAGGGCGCGCTCGGCAGCATGACCAATCCGAGCCTCGCGATCGCGGGCGGCACGTTCGATACGCTGCACGATCACGCCGAGGACTACATCAA
>JAQBQF010000084.1 GCA_028287115.1 Myxococcales bacterium | reverse complement strand
TGAGCTGCTCCAGCATTTCGAACCGCACGCCGCGCGCTCGAGCCGTCGTTATTTCCGCGCGAATATGCGTATGGTGACTCATGGGCGCAGGCAAGCCGGGATGGGTCGTTCAGAACCTCAAGCAAATCGCGGACGAATTCCTGCCGCCGCTCAAGATGGTGCTCGCATTTCTCGCCTGTGGCGCTCTGGTCGGCGTGATCGTCCTCGTCGGGTTCTGCAGGCGGCGAAGTGAATCGCAGCACGCCCCCGGCGAGATCGTGACCGCGAACCTCGTCTCGCTGGATCACGGCGGCAACGTGTTGATCGTCGGAGAGAGCGTGACGCACACCGGCAGGGCCAAGTCCGGCACCGCGACCACCCGGCACACGGGAAGGCTCGATGTGATCGATCTCGCCGACGGGCATCGGCGCGCTCGCGTCGTCTTCGATCGGCCGCAGGCATGCGTCTCGGCCGGCCCGGGGATCGCGTGGTGCGATTCCGGCGACGACAACGCGCTCGAGGTGCGCGACGCCGCAACGCTCGCGGTGCACGTGTCGAGCTCCAAGGTGCGCGCGAAGGCGCCTCCACTGAGCAATGCCAAGCCCGAGATCGATCGGCACACCGGAGTTGCCTGGTTCACCACCACCGACAACCGCTTCTGGCACGTCGATCCGCGAACCCTGGCCGCGGGGATCGAGACCGATCACCCGTCACGCGAGACTACGCAGTCCATCGGGCAGCACTTCGACACGCGGCTCGAACGCTTCGAAGTACCGGAGGGCTGGTACGACTTCGAAGGCAAGCCGCGTGCGGTGCTCTCGTTTCACGACACGCAGCATCGCGATCCGAATAACGGCGATGTCCCCGTCAAGCCGATCGCGCCGGAGACCACGCTGATCGCTCCGAGCTTCGTTGCCTCGTTCGAGCAGGATCCCGGACATGCGATGATCGTGGGTGCCGCCCGATGGCTGATCGTCGCGCATGACGACAACGTCGATCACGCGAGCGCGAGCCTGCTCGTCACCGCGATGACGGTCGACGGCAAGCAACACTGGACGACGACGTTTGCGGGCGGCGAGCTCGTAGGGGCGTGGATCGTCGACAATCACCTGGTGCTCGCGATCGGCGCTCGCGAACAGCAAGGCGCGGTCGTCGCACTCGATGTCGCGGATGGCCACGTGTTGTGGCGGACCGGGACCTGAATCCAGCGCGCGTGTGAATCCGACCGCGTCAACCCCGGTTCACGCCGGGCGGCCTCGACGCCCCCCGCCCGCCGGAATTCAGCTGTTCAGGCGGTGGCACGAGAGGTGGACCTGGCCGCTTCAGAAAGCAGGTCCCTTGAAGGCTTCATTTGTTCGCTTTGTGTGTGCCGCCGCGATCGCCGGTTCCGCCGCGCCGGCACTCGCCCAACCGGAGGTTCGCGACCATCGCACCCCGGGTGCAACGCCGTTCGTCGAAAACGGACCACGCTATCGCCGGCGACCGGGTCCTCGGTTCATGTTCCCGCTCAAGGTCGACATCGGTGCCGCGGGCGCGAATACCTCGCGCGGGTTTGCTCCGGGCATCGCCGCGGCGGTCGGCATTCACTGGGCTTCGCTCAGTCCGCAACCGACCGATACCGACGTCGGCATCGGCGTGTTCGGCGCGCTACTCGGTGCGCCGAAGGATCCGAACCTGATGAGCAACAGCGACGGTGTCGCGTACGGCGGCGCGTATCTCGAGGTCGGTCACACGCTGTCGCAAGGCAGCTTTTGGCGGACGTGGGCGGCGGGTCGCGGCGAGTACTTGGCGAGCAGCGCGTTCGGTGACGATCACAAAGGCTTTGGTGCGGCGGGGCGACTCAGCGTCGAGCTCTTCACGAGCGGCGCCGGCATCGAGCCGCGAGGCGTGTTCCTTGGAACGTACGCGATCGGACTCTACGTCGAGGCAGGCGTGCGAGACGTCGCGCCCGAGCTCGGCGCGGTGCACGTCAGTGGTGGACTCACGTTCCGGACGCCGTTCGTGTTCTCGCCGTAACGCGGCCTCGCTGGACGCTCGTCGGCGGCAACCGGTGCCGATCGCGCGGGACCAACCTAGTTCACGGGCGGCGGCGCCGGAGTTTCCGACTTGTTCTCCAGCTCGACCTGGGGCGGCTCGGAGGCTGATCCAGAGGTCGTGTCGATCGGCTTGGGTTCCGGCGGTGATTCCGGTTTCGCCTTCGCATGCTCTCGTGCCCGAACGGAAATTCCCGGGGCTTCGAAGATCGTCACGTGACCGTCGGTCGTACCTTCCTTCGGGATCCACAGCGGCCAGATCGCGATCAGTGGCTCCGGATCGAGATAGCGCTCGTGCGCAGTCTTCGACGGCTTCACCGACATCGCGAAGTGCAGGTGCGGTCCGGAATTCTTCACACCGGTGTCACCGACCAGGCCGATCACTTGGCCGACGACGACCTTCACGCCGGGTTGGATCCAGCGAGGCACCGCCGCGAGGTGGAAGTACCAGGTGTAGAGCGATCCGCCGCGGTGCGAGATCTTGACGAACATGCCGCCGTGCTCCTCGTTCGGCCCTCGATTCACCCAATCGACGACGCCATCGTGGACGCAGTGGACCTGCTCGCCCCAGATGCTGCCGCCGACATCGACGCCGCAGTGACCCGACGCGCATTCCGGCGGTCTCTCACCGCCTCGCTCGGCACCGAATGCTGCGGTGTGATTGATCGGCATGCGGCGGCGAGGACCCGCGAGTGGATGGATCCACGCGTCGTGCATCAAGTCCGTGAGCAGCGCGTCGTCTTCCGCGTGGTTCTCCTTCGGAGTGGCCGGCGCGGGCGCGACTGCGAGCTCCTTGGCGTGCGGAGTGGGGATCACGAACAGGGCCTGCTGCGGTGACGTCTCGGGCTCATCGGCGGTCCGCTGCGACAACACGAGCAACGTCGTACCGATCGCGACACCACCGGCGAGCAGCCATCCGAGACGCCGCGGCGACGGGTCGATCGCATCGCGTACCTCTTCGATCGGCTCTGCGGATCGCCGGCGACAGTCCTCCGAGCAATACACGTTGATCGCCGATCCCGCGACGGTGACGTGCCGGCTCTTGACGTCCACCGGCCCCTTGCAGCGCGGGCACGCAAGCGGGCGAGACAGGGTCGCGAGCGCGGTCCTCGTGTCCAGATTCATGGGCGACGCTCCGGAAACCGACGAAGAACAAGGTTGCGAGGGGAACGGCTTGTTGGCAAGGCGATCCTCGCAGGCCGCCACAGCGCAGCGGTTCCAAACAGTTCGCGCGTGAGACATCGGGTAGGACACGTCGCACACCAAGCTGAACGAGCGGAGCTCGCATGATAATTCTTGGCCATGAGCACGACCCGGATCACTCGTCACGTGAATGCGCCGCGCGCAGCCGTGTATCGCGCGCTGCTCGATCCGCGCGCGGTCGCGAAGTGGATGGTGCCGGCGGGCATGACCAGTCACGTGCACGCGTTCGAGCCTCGCGAGGGTGGCGCGTTCCGGATCTCGCTGACGTATGACGCGGCGACCGGGACCGGGAAGACGACCGCGCACACCGACACGTTTCACGGCCGGTTCGTGAAGCTCGTGCAGGACGCGCAGGTCGTCGAAGTGGTCGAGTTCGAGACGGATGATCCCGCGATGCGCGGTGAGATGACGATCACGTACACGCTCGTCGATGCCGGCGGCGGGACCGAGATCGCCGGCGTGCACGAGGGGCTACCGCGCGGCGTGTCTCCCGCGGACAACGAGACCGGCTGGCAGATGTCACTCGGCAAGCTCGCGGCGCTCGTCGAGGGTGCCAGCTGACCTCGCGATCGAGGAACGTGGCGCTTGCGGATGCGAATCCGCGGTCTCGAACGATCGACGTGCGGGCGGGAGTCCGCCGCCGGAGTGCGCGCCGCGGTGACAGCGCGCGCGGACGACGTGACTGGAGCGCTGCGATCTCTGTCACGCTGAGAGCTAGAACAACAAATCGATCGTGCTCGCTCCGGTTCGCGCGTTGCATCGGGCGGCGCTCATCGCCGCGATTCGCGATGCGGCCGAAGGAGATGGCCATTGAAGCCGTTCACGTACGAGCGCGTGCAGGATCCGCAGGCGGCGGTCGCCGCTGTGGCAGGCACGCTGGGAGCGAAATTCATCAGCGGAGGCACGAACCTCCTCGATCTGATGAGGCTCGAGATCGAGCAGCCGATGCATCTGGTCGACATCAGCCGGCTGCCACTCACGAACATCGACGCGCTTGCCGATGGTCGACTTCGGATCGGAGCCCAGGCGTTGAACGCCGATGTCGCCGCGCACGATGTCGTGCGTGATCGCTATCCGGTGCTCGCGCAAGCACTCCTTGCCGGCGCGTCCGCGCAGTTGCGCAACAAGGCTTCGATCGGCGGCAATCTGTTGCAGCGCACGCGATGCAGCTACTTCTACGATCCGGCATCGCCTTGCAACAAGCGCAGTCCCGGCACGGGATGCTCCGCGATCGGTGGGTTCAATCGCGGTCATGCAATCCTCGGCGCGAGCTCGTCGTGTATCGCGACGCATCCATCGGACATGGCCGTCGCGATGCTCGCGCTCGACGCCGAGCTCGAGCTCCTCGGAGCCGGGCCGGTCGCGCGGCACGTGCCTCTCCGCGATTTCTATCTGCTGCCCGAGACGACACCGCACATCGAGACGGTGCTGCAGCCGAACGAGCTGATCGTCAGTGTCGTGCTTCCGCCCGCGCCTGCGGGGCGTCAGCTCTATCGCAAGGTTCGCGATCGCGCTTCGTACGAGTTCGCGTTGGTCTCGGTGGCCGCGATCGTCTCGAGCACGAATGGCACGATCGCGGAAGCGCGTGTGGCGTTCGGCGGCGTGTCGCACAAGCCGTGGCGATCGCTCGAAGCCGAGGCCGTGCTGCACGGGCGTCGCGCGACGCTAGACACGTATCGTGCGGCCGCCGATGCGGCGCTTGCACGCGCGGTCGGCCGCGGACACAACGACTTCAAGATCGAGCTCGCGAAGCGCACGCTCGTCGATACGTTGGCGCGAGCCGCGGGGGAACGCACATGATCGGACAACCCATCTCGCGCGTCGATGGGCCGCTCAAGGTCGCCGGCCAGGCCACGTACAGCTACGAGGAGTGGGGCGTCGGGCAGCCGCTCTACGGCTTCATCGCCGGCGCGACGATCGGCCACGGCCGGATCACGCGGATCGAGACCGCTCGCGCCGAACGATCCGCCGGCGTGCGGCGCGTGTTCACGCATCGCAACATGCCGCCGCAGCACGATCCGGATATGTCGGTCGCGTGGGGGCACCTGCGTGCATTACCCGTGCTCAAGCGTCCGGAGATCCAGATGTACGGAGAGCCGGTGGCACTCGTCGTCGCGTCGACGCTCGAGCAAGCGCGCGCGGCGGCGGCGCTCGTCGACGTCACCTACGAGATCGAAGAGGCACGATACGACCTCGCGTCCAACGTCGGGCACACGTTCACTCCCGAGCGCCTACAAGGCCTCTTCGAGGCCGATAGCGTGATCGGCGATCTCGACGCCGCATTCGCTGCCGCACCGGTCAAGGTCGACCAGCTCTACACGACGCCGTACGTCTTCAGCCAGCCGATGGAGCCGCACAGTTGCGTAGCGGTCTGGAAGGGCGACGTGGTCACGATCTTCGTCGGCTCGCAGACACTCGCCTGGGCGAGAAGCAGGATCGTCGCGACGCTCGGGCTCGAGCCTCGGCAGGTGAAGGTGATCTCTCGCTATGTCGGTGGCGGGTTCGGCTCGAAGCTCGGCGTTCACGCCGAGGCGCTGCTCGCGATCATCGCCGCGCGCGAGCTCCAGCAGCCCGTCAAGATCTCGATGACGCGACAGCAGATGTTTCATCTCGTCGGGCATCGCCCCGCGTCGCAGCAGCACGTTCGCCTAGGTGCCGATCGTGACGGCCGGCTGATCGCGTTCGGCCACGACGTGATCATGCAGGCGAGCTACGAGTCCGACTATATAGAACAGACTGCGAGCGTCGGACGCGGGCTCTATGCCGCGCCGAACCGCAAGACCACGCATCGAGGCGTCAAGCTCCACGTCAAGGCGGGCGAGGACGTAC
Source organism: Myxococcales bacterium (assembly GCA_028287115.1). Lineage (GTDB taxonomy): Bacteria > Myxococcota_A > Polyangia > Haliangiales > Haliangiaceae > JABFXX01. The sequence goes on along the minus strand of JAQBQF010000084.1, from coordinate 16,165 downwards.
GCGCGCCCGGCGACGCACCCGGGTTGCTCGCGATCGAATCGGCGATGGACGAGCTCGCGCACACGCTCGACCTCGATCCGATCGAGCTCCGGATCAAGAACGAGCCGGCGCAGCACCCCGAGCTCGGCGTTCCATTCAGCGATCACCGGCTGGTCGAGTGCATGCGCGAAGGTGCCCGCCGCTTCGGGTGGGAGCGCCGCCATCGCGTGCCTGCGAGCGTGCGCGACGGTCAGTGGCTGATCGGCTACGGGATGTCCGCCGCGACACGCGGGCATTATCAGGGGGCGACGTCGGTCCGAGTGCAGCTCGATCCGAGCGCGAACGCGATCGTGCATTCGGACATGACCGACATCGGCACCGGCACCTACACGATCCTCACCCAGGTCGCCGCCGAAGCTCTCGGGCTGCCGCTCGATCGCGTGCGCGTCGAGCTCGGCGATTCGGACTTCCCGGAGAGTGCTGGCTCCGGTGGATCGTGGGGCGCGGCGAATTCGAGTACCGCGACCGTGCGGGCGTGCCGCGCGTTGCGCGACAAGTTGCTCGCATCGGTGCAAGACGACGCGCGGTCGCCCTTGCGCGGGCTCGATCCGAGTCAGGCCGTGCTCGCGGACGGGCGAATCGCGATCGGCGACGCCTCGGAGGCATTGACCGAGATCATCGCGCGACACTTCCCGGCGGGCGTCGACGCGATCGGTTCGCTTCCGATGATGTTCGACGAGCCGAGCTACAAAGAGACCTCGATCAACAGCTACGCCGCGCATTTCGCCGAGGTTCGCGTCGATGCCGTGACCGGCGAGATCCGGCTCCACAGCATGCTGGGCGTGTTCGAGGCAGGACGGATCTTCAATCCGAAGACCGCGCGCTCGCAGTTGATCGGCGGCATGACCTTTGGTGTTGGCAATGCGTTACTCGAAGAGGGCCTGCTCGACCCGAGATCGGGCGCGTTCATGAATCGCGATCTCGCGCAGTATCTCGTCCCCGTGCACGCCGACATTCCCGCGATCGACGCGATCCTGCTCGACGGCTTCGACGCCAAAGCGAACGAGCTCGGTGCCAAGGGCCTCGGCGAGCTCGGTATCTGCGGTGCCGGCGCCGCCGTCGCGAACGCGGTGTTCAACGCAACGGGGGTTCGCGTGCGCGACTTTCCGATCACGCTGGAAAAACTGCTGCCCGGACTGCCTCGACAGACCGCTTGAGATCGCACCCGCGTGCTCTCGTGCGAGAGTAGGGCATGCGTGTCTTCCGAGCCTGTCTCGTTGCGGTGGTTGCGACCCTTGCGCCCGGTGTCCGTGCACAGCCCGCGGCACCGGTACCACCGGCTCCTGCCGACACGGCTCCGCACGAGTTCATCGACGATGCTAAAGCGCTGCTCGTCGTGGGCGCGTGCGCGGAAGGCACCGCGCCGATCAAGGCAGAGGTCTACGAGGCGCACTGCAAGAAGATTCGCGCGGCGCAGCAGGACTACAAGGCGAAGTGGCTCGTGCCTGCCGGCGAGTTCTTTCACGCCAACGTGCCGGCGAACATTCCGAAGACCGTCGTCTACCCGTTCGCGGGCGGTGACCTCGCGACGGCACTCACGGTATTTCCCGATGCCGACGAGATCACGACGATCTCGCTCGAGCCCGCCGGCGATCCGCGCGCACTGACGCGGCTCGGCGACAAGCGCTTGCGCGCGCCCCTCGCGATCGTGGAGACGGAGCTGTCGTCGCTGTATCGCTACAACTACTCGAAGACGATGAACATGATCGATGCCATGCGGGTCGGGCAGCTCCCGACGCAGCTCATCTTCAGCCTGTCGGCGCTCGCGACTCACGACTACGAGCCGACCGCCATGCGCTACTTCGAGCTGACGCCCGACGGTGACATTCGCTATCTCACCGATACCGACCTCACCAAGCTCGACAAGATCAAGGATCCGCGGAAGCTCAACACGGCGCTGTCGAACGTCGAGCTCCGGTTTCGCAAACCCGGCGGGCGCGAACAGGTCTATCGCCACATCATGGCGAACCTCGAAGACGCGCACCTCAAGAAGGCGCCCGCCGTGCTGAACCACCTGATCAAGAAGGGCCGCGTCTCGGCGATGACCAAGGCGGCGAGCTACTTGCTGACGTTCAACGAGTTCAAGACGATGCGCACGTATCTCGCCGATCACGTCGACTGGATGGTTTCGGACTCGACGGGACTTCCGCCCGCGCAAGGTACCGCGGCGGGCTTCGAGTACGAGACGTGGGGCACGTACGAAGTCTCGAACATGAAGGAAGGCGCGAGCGTCACGCCGTCGTGGAAGAAGCTGTACGCGGCGCAACCCAAGCGTCCACTCGCATTTCGCTTCGGCTATCCCGACGCCAAGCTCCACAATCATCTGATCATCATGCGAAAGCCCGCGTCGTAGATCAGTGTTCGCCGGCGCGAGGCGCCAGCTCGACCTGATAGAAGTCGCGCAAGACACCGAACAACGCGGGCAGGGCTCTCGCGAGTGCGCGCGGTCGCGTGAAGTACGCCTCGGTCGCAACCGCGAAGAACTCGGCCTCGTTGATCGCCGCGTAGTCGCCGAGAAACGTGTGCTCGCCGCGCTCGACGGCAGCCCGTAGCTCGAGAAACGCGGGCTCGCAGGCGGCGGCCCAGGCACGGCGGCGAGTCGCGCTCGGCAGCGGTGGCGTGCCATCGGTAGGGCCGTCGTGCATGTCGATCTCGTGAGCGAGCTCGTGCATCACCACGTTTGCGTGATCGTCGCTGTCCCGCGCACCTGCGAGTGCGCGATCCCACGCGATGACCACGGCGCCGGCCTTGAAAGCCTGGCCGAGGATCGGAGTCTCGGTGCTCGGCGCGGTCGGCGGAACCTCGAACACGCCACGCTCGCGATGCGGGATCACGACCGTGCTCGGATAGACCAGGATCGAGACCGCCTCGGAGAACAGGTCGTGGTTGTTGATCCCGACGAGCAGCATGCATGCCTGTGCCGCGATCACGACGCGATGCTGATCGGTGACCTCGACCCCACCGCAGCCTTCCCAGTGCTTCTCCGCGACGAACACCTGCACGAGCTCGCGGAGCCGCGGATGGAGCGCCGGATCCAATCGGCGCAGCAGCGTGACATCGCGATCGAGGATCTTGGCCCACGTCCCAGGAAACGGCTTCTCGAGGACGTGCCGCCTTCGCCGCTCGGTGAGCCAATGGAACATCGCTGAAAGCTAGCGCGGTTCGAGCTCGAGTCGGAGTGGAGCTGGCCCGTTGGTACGTTCGTGCTCGAGGCTCTGTCCTACTTCTTCTCTCGCAAGCTTGCCCGCGCGTGAACCGGATCAGCGAAGCGGACGAAATTTCACGACGCCGTTTGGGAGCTCGCCGCAAGTCCGATCGATGTCCGGAGTTGTCAGCGCCGCGGCGAGTGTTCGCTGACTCGCCGCAACGAGCCTCGCCGGCGAGTCCGCCTCAGAGGCAACGGGCGGTGGCCTCATGCGCAGACAGCGTGCTACGACCATCGCGAACTACACCGCCTTCAAGGAGCCGCGACATGAGCCTCACGTTCTATTACGCCCCGATGTCCACCGCCTCGGTCACCCAACTCGTCCTCGAGGAGCTCGGCGTGCCGGTCGAGAAGGTCAAGCTGGATCTCTCGAAGGGCGACGCCAAGAAGCCCGAGTTCATGAAGCTGAACCCGAACGCGAAGGTCCCGTGCCTCGTGCACGACGGCACACCGCTCTGGGAGTCGGCCGCGCTCACGATGTACCTCGGCGAGCAGTTCGGCGTCGACAAGAAGCTCTACCCGGCGGCCGGCCCGAAGCGCGGCGAGGCGATGAAGTGGATCACGTGGACGAACGTCAGCCTCGGCGAGGCGGTCTATCGCATCGGCCGCAACACGCAGTGGGCGCCCGAAGACCAGCGCAATGCGAAGGCCGCCGAGCAGGCCGTCAAGGACGTCCAGGACTTGCTGCAGATTCTCGACAGCAGCCTTCAGGGCAAGCAGTACCTCGTCGGTGATTACACCGTCGCCGACACCCACGTGCACGCGTTCACCGACTGGCTGCGCCACATGAAGACCGACTTCGCGCCGTTCAAGAACATCAACGCGTGGAGCGAGCGCTGCGGCGCGCGTCCGGCGTACAAAAAAATCATGGCCGAGGGCTAACGAACGCCGGGGCTACTTGCCGGCATGCTTTGCCGCTGCTTCGACCCACGCGCTGAATTTGCTGCTGTCCCATTCATAGATAGGCGCGCCGGCGGCGATCATGCCGGCGGGGACCGCACCTTTGACCGAGGTGTTGCCTTCCGCGTCTTTCAGATCGTGGATGTAGATTCCGAGGAGACCGTTACCTCGCGCGAGCGTTTGCGAGATTTCGTAGTCCATATACTTTCGGTCCGCGGTCTCTGAACCGATCAACACGACGGTGACGGCGCTCGCGGCGATCCCGGTGTCTATCAACTCGTGGACATCCGCCGCGCCTTTCTTCTCTCTCTCGCGCCAGACAGAGATGTCGTGAAAACCTTCGGACAGCCCGCCTTCGGCCTCGTACGACGCGCGGACTTGGTTCGCCCGCGAGAGATCGCCCTTGATGTAAAAGCAGAAGAAGACACGTCGCCCCATCGTTGCCTCCTGTGGTCCAGTGTAGCGAGCCGGCGCCACGAGCTCCAAGCTCGTGCGACGTTGCCCGGCTGCTGTCGCGTTAACGTTACGTGACAACGCGTGGATTTAGGGAGAGGGGAGCGCGATCGTGCGGCGCGTGGTCTGGCGGCCCGCATCGGTCCTGCGGGTCGCAGCTGACTGTTGACTCCGGGATATTTTCGAATATATTTGAGATATGGTCAAGCGACTACCATCCGAACCCGAAGGCGCGCTCTACGTTCGACTCCCCGCGGACGCGGTCGACAAGCTCGATCGCGCGGCCCAGGCATTGGGCGTTCACAAGAAGCATCTGGTCGCGGGGCTGGTCTCGAAGTACGTCGATCCGGACAGCCGGCGTGGGCTCAGCGCGCTGGGAGCGTTGTCACAGCCTCGCCGCGTGACTGTCGAGCTCGGCGACGCCCGTCCTACGGTCGGGTCCTATTCGTTCCAGCCGCATGATCCGCCCGAGGTCATGAATGCCGAGCAAGCCGGGCAGCTCCTCCAGCTGGAGGAGAAGGTCGTGCTCGAGCTCGCGGAGTCGGGCAAGCTGCCGGGTCGAAAGCTCGGCAAGGTGTGGCGATTCTCTCGCGCTGCCGTGATCGCCTGGCTGTCGAATCCCGAGCCGTGATAGTCGTATATTGGATAATATTTAGAGGATATCAAATGCCGCAGGCAGCGCGCCGACGATGAAACTATCTCGTTCCGTCCGTGGTCGAACAGAGTCACCGCGGAGAGCGGCCGCAAGAACGACGTAGCCGATCCGCAAGCTCGCGATCCGAACCGCGCGCTCTCTACGCTTCGCTTCGCGTTCAACGCCGCCGTGCGCCCGTGACCGTTACTCGGCCTCGATCGAAACCTCGTAGATCTCGTCCGTCGGGTGTCCGGCCTTCGCGTGGACACGGAGCACCGCCTCTTTATCCGGGCCTTCGGATAAGCAGAACGCCGTGCCGGTCGCGGGATCGGCCCAGACGTGGAGGAACTGAACGCCTTCTTCCCCCTGGATTTCGGTGTCCTTTCGATGCGCCTCCTCGAAGCTCGGTCTGTCGACACCGTTCATGCCCTTGTGAATATCGATGAACCTCATGGTGTGCCTCCTGCGATCAGCAAGCAGCATCATCCATGCCGCGACACCGCGAGCGCGCGACCTACGGCGATCGACGAAGACCGCGCTACCGTGCGAAGTGCCCGGGCGGCGCTCCTGCCGCGATGATCTGGCGCGCGGTGGGGAGCAGGCCTGCGACTTTGCGCTAGAGTGCGTGCTCGCATCCGTCGGGGTCGATGGACCGACCGCGACGCTGCAGGAGCCCATGATGAAGAACGAGATCAAGATCGGGTACCAGGCGTTCGTCGCAGACGGCGGCGAAGAGTTCGGCGCGGTACGGCAAGTCATGCCGAACGGCGATGTCGTTGTCTATGTCGAGAACGCCGGCGACTTCGTCGTCACGAGCGATGCGATCGAGGCGGTGCATTCACAGAAGATCATCGTGCGACCGAGCAAGCTCGATGCGCGTCTGCGCGAGGCGATCAAGCATTCGCACGAAGCCGAAGAGCCCGGCGCGTAGTCCCGTGCGCACGCCCACTCGCGAGCATCTCGTTCATTCGCTGTACGAAGCGGCTGAGCTCGAGCACAACCTCATGTGCACGTACCTCTATGCCGCGTTCAGCTTGAAGACCGGCGAGACAGAAGGACTGACGGCGGCGGAAGCCGAAGCCGTCGCGCGCTGGCGCAGCGCGATTCTCGAGGTCTCGATCGAAGAGATGGGACATCTGGTCGCGGTCTGGAACATCACGTCGGCGCTCGGTGGTTCGCCGCGGTTCGGGCGCGGAAACTTCCCGCTCGATCCGGGGAGCTTGCCGGCGTCGGTCGTCGTGAAGCTCGCGCCGTTCTCGGCGGCGGCGCTGCAGCATTTCGTGCATCTCGAACGGCCGACCGATTCGCAGGAACCGGACGGCGAAGGGTTCGCATCGGAGCTCCGGTTCAGCCGCGCCGCGCCGCGTCCTCGCGTCACGCCGATGGGATTCGACTACGAAACCGTCGGTGCGTTTTACGCCACGCTCGACGCCGACCTTCGTGCGTTCGTCGCTCATCATGGCGAGCAAGTCGCGTTCTGCGGCGATCCGGCGCTCCAGCTCTCGACCAACGAAGTCGAGCGGATCGGCACGAAGCCCGTGATCTGCCTGAAGACGGCACTCGCGGCGTTCGCTGCGATCGTCGAACAAGGCGAGGGTGCGCCCGGGCACGCGGATCGATCCCATTTTCAAAAGTTCGCCGCGATTCGCGAGGAGCTCGCGACGATGCGCGCGGCAAACCCTGCGTTCGCGCCGGCATTTCCAGCGGCTCACAATCCGGTGCTCAGGCCACCACTGCGCCCGCAGGGTCGCGTGTGGATCGAGAACGAGGAAGCCGCACAGACCGTCGATCTCGCGAACGCGGCGTACGGTCTCATGCTGCGGCTGCTCGCGTTCTCGTATGTCGTTCCCCGGCCGTCGTCGGACAAGCGACTCGCGGTCGATCTCTCGCTCGGGCTCATGCGAGCCGTCACGCATCTCGCCGAGCGCGCCGTGCGACTTCCCGCGGGACCGTCGAATCCGAGTTGCAACGCGGGCGTGTCGTTCACGTCGCTGCGCGACGCGTCGCCATTTCCTCCAGGTTCCGCTGCGCGGCGATTCTTCCTGGAGCGATTCGAGGAGCTCGTCGAGCTGGCGTCTGCGATAAATGTCGGCGACTCCCGGGTCGCTGCGGCGGCTCGCATCATCAACGATCTTCACGTCCGCGCGAAACGGGGATTCGCCGCGAGCACCGATGCCGGCGCTCCGATCGCGAGCGCGCGCGAGCCGGTCAAGCTCCCCGTGATCCCGCCAACGCCGACGAAACGCGACGGCGTCGAGTACATCGAGGGCGAGAAGCTCACGCTGATCTACGAAGGGCCGAAGTGCATCCATTCGCGGTTCTGCGTGACCGGCGCTCCCATGGTGTTCCTCGCCAACGTGAAGGGCCCATGGATCCACCCGGACGCGATGCCGGTCGATCGACTCGTCGAGATCGCGCATGCATGTCCATCGGGCGCGATTCGCTACGAGCGCAAAGACGGAGCGCCGAACGAGACGGCGCCACCGGTAAATCTGATCTCGATCCGAGAGAACGGTCCCTATGCGGTCCGCGCCGAGATCCGACTCGACGGCGCCGCAGCGGAATATCGCGCCACCCTGTGCCGCTGTGGAGCGTCGAAGAACAAGCCGTTCTGCGACGGCTCGCATCACACGATCGACTTCGCGGCGACAGGCGAACCGCTCACCGAGAGCGCCGACATGCTCGCCGTGCGCGACGGCACTCTCGAGATCGATCCGCAGATCGACGGCCCTCTTCAAGTTCGCGGCAACCTCGAGATCACGAGCGGAACGGGTCGGGTCGTCGCTCGGATCCAGCAGGCGAAGCTCTGCCGGTGCGGCGGAAGCAAGTCGAAGCCGTTCTGCGACGGCACGCACCAGCGGATCGGGTTTCGATCCGGCCAGTAGGCGCCGAGTTCTTCTGACTGGCGAATGTTTTGCAGGTCCTCATCTAGAGAGGGCCCCATGAACGCCACCTGCAAACACGTCGATCAAGTTCGCGACGTGGAACCACGAACCCCGAGCGGCTGTGAAGAGTGTCTAGCGATCGGCAGTGACTGGGTTCATCTAAGACTGTGTCTGAGTTGCGGTCACGTCGGGTGCTGCGATAGCTCGCCCCACAAACATGCGACCGCGCACTTCCACGAGACACAGCATCCGATCGTGCGCAGCTTCGAGCCCGGAGAGACCTGGGGTTGGTGCTACGTCGAACAAGTCTTTCTCGAACCCGCACCCCGCCCGCGGCATCGCGAGAGGGTTGCGTGATCGCGCTGGCATCCCGGCGACCCTCGATCGCGGATCGTTGGCCCGAGCTGCCCCTCTCTCAGTGGGAATCCACCTATCGAACGCTCCACATGTGGACGCAAGTCCTGGGCAAGACGCGACTCGCGCTCGCGCCGATGCAGAACCATTGGTGGCATACGGCGCTGTACGTCTCGACGTGCGGGCTCACGACCTCACCGATGCCGTACCGCGATCGATGGCTCGAGCTCGAGCTCGATCTCGTCGGGCACGAGCTCGTCGCGTCGACGAGTGAAGGCGCGACAGAGTCTTTTCGACTTGCCCCGATGCCGGTTGCAGACTTCTACGAGCGCTATCTCCGGCTCATGCGCTCCATCGATGCGCACCTGACGATCCGGACGGTGCCCTCCGAAGTTGCGGATCAGACGCGCTTCGAGCGCGACCACCATCACGCGTCCTATGACGAGGACGCCGCACACCGCTGCTGGCAGATCCTCGCGCGATCTGCGCGCGTGCTCGGCGACTACCGCGGGCACTTTCTCGGAAAGTCGAGCCCGGTGCACTTCTGGTGGGGCGGGTTCGATTTGGCGTGCACACGGTTCTCCGGACGACCCGCACCCGTACACCCCGGCGGCGTCCCGTACATCCCCGATAGCGTGATTCGCGAGGCCTACTCGCACGAGTGCATGAGCGTCGGGTGGTGGCCCGGTGTCGGCGCTGGCGAGGTGCGCGAACCGGCGGTGCGCGAACCTGCCTTCTATGCGTACGCCGCTCCGCAACCCGCAGGATACGAGCATGCGGCGATCAAGCCGAGCACGGCCTACTACCACCCGACGATGTTCGAGTGGATCCTGCCGTACGAGGCCGTCCGGACCGCGAGCGATCCAAATCGCACGCTGCTCGAGTTCTGCGAGACCACGTATGCCGAGGCCGCGAGGCTCGGCCAGTGGGACCGCGCCGCGCTCGAACGCACGTGAGCTTTCCGATCGTCGATCCAGTTGCCGCGTCGACTCTGGACGGAAGCCCGGCGCGTCACGGGAACAACCCGGTTATGATCGCGGCATGAAACTCGCGGTGGTGTTTCTGTTTGCGGTCGCATGTGGCAAAGGCAAGTCGGGCGGGGAAGGTAGCGGCAGTAGCGCGGCGCCGGCGGCACCGTCGGGGAGCGCGGCTGCCGAGGCCGACGATCCTTCCAGTAAAGCCGCGGAGAAATGGCTCGCCGTGAACGAGCTGCGCGCGGATTCGAAGACCAAGACGGATCCGGCGGCGTGGCCGAAGGACGATGTTCCCGGGCTCGACTTTACGAAGGAGACTGGCGATGCGGTGATCGTTTATCCCGAGGGCCGTGGTGGCAAAGATCCGCTCACGGACGCGCCGCGGTTCAAGTTGATGCACATTGTCGACGATGCGTATCGCTTGGCACCGCTGGCGGTCTCGACGGATGCCAGCAACGCGAAGTACAAGGCCGCGGCGTTTCGGCCGGCGCTCGGGCAGCTGGCACGCGCGAAGTACGCCCTGATGGTCGTAGCCGATACAGAGTTGCCGAAAGTCGACAACGTGGCCAAACGGTTCAAGTCCGGCGAGCTCAAGGGCGTCGCGGTGCTCTACGAGATCGAGAGCAAGAAGGCGCTCGGCGGATTCGAGGTCGCGGCGACGAACAGCGACAAGGTGCTGACGTACACGGGCAACTACACCGGCGAGGAGCTCGATGCGGTCATGCACGATTTCGAGAAGGCCGCGATCGATTCGGTGACCGATGGAATCAAGAAACGGTTTCCGTCGGCGAAGGTGCCGCCGATCATTTACCTGAATTCGAGAGAGGACGATGGCCTGTAGACCCTAGCTTAAGCTGGATCGATGCGGCTCGTGGTGTTGATCGTCCTCGTCGGGTGCGGTCGCATTCACTTCGGCCTTGGCCCGGAAGACGCGAGCGCCGTCGATCGCGAGCTCGGCCGTCATCACGTTCCCGCGGGAACGTCTGCGTCGCTGCCTTTGGCCATCTGGCGGCCGAGCAAGTCCCACCGGTTACCTGCGATGTCGAGGAACACGGCGAGCTGACCGTACGATTCAATGCGCGGAGGCGAAACGAACACGACTCCGGCGGCCTGCATTCGCTCGTACGCACTCGCGAAGTCGTCGACGCGTAGAAAAAAGCCGACGCGGCCGGCGACCTGCTTCCCCACGATCGCGTGCTGGATGTCGCCGTCGGCACGAGCGAGCAGGATGCCGGTCTGCGCACCCGGCGGCCTCACGACCACCCAACGCTTGCGACGCCCGTCGTTCGTCAACGACGGCGAGTCATCCACCAAGTCGAAACCCAACACCTCGACGAAGAACTTGATGGCTGTGTCGTAGTCGTCGACCACGATCGTGATCAGCTCCAGGAAGCTCATCGCGCCAGCATCCCACGCACGAAGGCCGGCGGTGTCTCAGCCGACACGATGCATGATCGTGTCGAGGTGGAGTGTCAACGACCGTCCTGTGGCGTAAGTCCGCGGACTGCCTCGCGAAGAAAAACCGACCAGCCGTGTCGATTTCGCGAGACCTCGTTCGTCGTCTCGATATGCAACCCAGTAAATCCTCAGTCGCCTCTGTCCTCGCAATCACGATCGCGGTTGCGTCGTGCGCCGCGGGAAAGGAACCCATGACCAACACCAGCAACACCACGCAACCCGCGAAGTCCACACCTCGAAAGACCGGTCACGTCGCGGCCAACGGCCTGAGCTACTACTACGAGATCCATGGCCAAGGCGAGCCGCTGCTTCTCCTGCACGGGGGTCTCGGATCGATCGACATGTTCGCCGCTGTGATGCCGGTGCTAGCTCGGTCGCGCCAGGTCATCGCCGTCGACCTCCAAGGCCACGGTCGCACCGCGCTCGGCGAGCGCAAGATCAGCTTGATCGACATGGGCGACGACATGGCCGTCATCCTCGACAAGCTCGGCTACGCGCAGGTCGATGCGATGGGCTACTCGCTCGGTGCCGGCGTCGCGTTCCGGTTCGCCGTACAGCACCCCAACAAGGTGCGGCGTCTCGCGCTCGTCTCCGCGGGCTTCTCGCAGGACGGCTTCTATCCCGAAATGCTTCCGATGCAAGCCGCGCTCGGCGGCGCGATGGCCGACATGATGAAAGACACCCCGATGTACAAGTCGTACATGGCGGTCGCTCCGCACCCGACCGAGTTCCCGAAGCTCCTCGATCGGATGGGCGAGTACATGCGTCAGCCCTACAGCTGGGCCGATGACGTCAAGAAGCTCGGCATGCCGGTGATGCTCGTCTACGGCGACAGCGACATGTACCGTCCCGAGCACATCGTCGAGTTCTACAAGCTCCTCGGCGGCGGCCTCAAAGACGCGGGCTGGCAGCGCGAGCACATGTCGAAGAACCGCCTCGCGATCCTGCCCAACTTCACCCACTACGACATCTTCACGTCGCCGGCGCTCGCGACGACCGTCCTGCCATTCCTCGACGGCAACCAAGGCGTTGGCAGCTGGGCCGCGCAAGTTGCCAAGCAGTAGAGGTAAGATCGTCGCGGTGGCGGCGAAGTGTCCTGACGACAACCTGCTGATGGCGATGGCCCATCGGACACTCGATGGTCACCAACTGCACGAAGTCGAGGTGCACATCGATAGCTGCCGCGAGTGCCGCTTGATCGTCGCGGCTGCGGTTGGCGACGGACCGACGGCGCTCGGGACCCCGCCGCCGAAGGGTGACACCGAGCCATCCGAATCGATCCTCGACCTCACGATCAACGAGCGGTACGTGATCGAGAGCCTGCTCGGGCGCGGCGGCATGGGCACGGTGTATCTCGCGCGCGATCTGTCGCTCGGTCGCGAAGTCGCACTCAAGCTGCATCGCGCGGGCTCGGGGAACGATCGGCTTCACCGCGAGGCGATCGCGATGGCGAAGCTCGCCCACCCGAACGTCGTGACCGTGTTCGAGGTCGGGACGTTCGAGGACCGGCTCTATGTCGCGATGGAGTACGTCCGGGGCGAGACGCTGCGCGGCTGGCTCGCCTCGGCGCCTCGAAGCTGGCGCGAGATCGTCGAGCTGCTCCTGCATGCCGGCGATGGACTCGCGGCTGCTCACGCGGCGGGGCTCGTGCATCGCGATTTCAAGCCCGAGAACGTGCTCGTCGGCGATGGTGACCGGCCGCGCGTCAGCGATTTCGGCCTCGCGCGCGTCGATACTCGCCCGAGCGGGCCCATCGCCCCCGTTGCCGGAACTTCCTCGCTCGACACACCGATCACGCAGACCGGTGCGCTCATGGGGACCCCGGCGTACATGGCGCCGGAGCAGCTCGCGAGTGGTGCGATCGACGCCCGCAGCGATCAGTTCGCGTTCTGCGTGGTCGCGTGGGAGTGCTTGTTCGGCAGCCGACCGTTCGCGGGTTCGACGCTGGCGGCCATCGCCATCGCCATCGAGCGTCAGGAGCTGCAGCGCCCCGCGCGCACCGACGTTCCACCGCGCGTGCGCGAGCTGATCGAGCGCGGGCTCTTGGTCGATCCCGCCGGACGCCATGCCGACATGCCGGCGTTACTCGCCGCGCTACGCGAGGCTGTGGCTCCTCGTTTCAAGCGCCGCGCGGCAATCGGGATCGGAGCCGCGGTGATCTTGGCCTCTGCCACCGTGTTCGCCGCGTTGGCCATGACCAACGACGCCGAAACCCAATGTGCGGTCGATGAACACGCCTTCGCCGACGTCTGGGATCCTACGCTGACGGCGAAGATGCACACGGCGTTCTCGGCCGCGGGTGTCAAAGGCAGCGACCAGATCTTCGAGCACGTCTCGGGGATCTTCGACACGTACCGGGGCTCGTGGATCGCGATGCGGCGTAGCTCCTGCGAAGCCACGCGGCTGCGTGGAGAACAATCCGAGGCGCTACTCGACTTGCGGATGTCATGCCTGGATCACAGGCGAGACGAGCTGCGCGCATTGGCCCACGCACTCGCGGAAGCCGACCACCAGGCCGTGATCGGATCCGTTCGAGCCGCATTCGGCCTGACCCCGATCAGCGAGTGCGCCGACATCCTGGCGCTCAGCGGTCCTGTTCGGCCCCCGGAGCAGCAGATCCGTGAACGCGTCGAAGCCGCGCGCAGTGAGCTCGCCGCGGCGAAAGCGCTTCGCCTCCTCGGACGCGTCGGGCCGGCGCTCGAGAAGACCGAAATGATCGCCGCCCAGTCGAAGGAGCTAAACTATCGTCCGCTCGACGCAGAAGCACTGCTGATGCTCGGAGATCTCAAGGATCGATCCGGCGACACAGCGGCGGGGATCAAGCTGGTCGAGCAGGCGGTGGTGGCGGCCGACGCGGGAAATCATCGGCTCGTGGCAGCACAGGCGTGGTCCAACCTGGCCTGGATGCAGGGCTACGAACAGCGGCAATTCGAACGGGCCGAATTTGCCGTGCGGATGGCCGCCGCTGCGATCGAGAGCCTGGGTGGAAATGCCGAGCTTTCGGCGCAGTTGACGAATTACGAGGCGCTGATCCTCGAGACCAAAGGTCAGCTCGAGCCCGCCTACACGAAGTACCTCGCTGCGCTCGCGGCGCGCGAACGCATGCATCAGCCCGAGAGCTGGCAGATGGCGTTGGTGCTAAACGATCTCGGCAGCGTCGAACGCAAGCTCAACAAGTTCGCGGCGGCGCGTGCTCATCACGAGCGCGCGCTCGCGATCCGGAGAACGCTGTTCGGGGAGGTGCACCCGTATGTGTTTTCGTCGCTGCTCAACCTCGGAAACGTCGCCTGGTCAGAGGGCGATTACCCTCAGGCGGAGCAGCGCTTTCAGGCCGCGATCGCCGTCGCCGACGAGGTGTTTCCGGCGATGCATCCGCAGAAGGCAAAGGGCCTGGCGAACCTCGGATCCGTCTTCGAGAAGCAGGCCAAGTACCAGGAGTCCGTCCAAGCATACCGTCGCGCGCTGGCGATCTACGAATCGGTGCGCGGCCCCGATCACGCGGACGTCGCGGACACGCTGCACAATCTCGGCAACGTCCTTGCCACCATCGGCCAGACCGAGGAGGCGATCCGAGACTACGAACGGGCGCTCGCGATCGTCGAGAAGGGAGATGATGATCCATCGCTGGCGAGTGTGCTCTACGATTTCGGCGATGTTCTGGTGCGCACCAAAGACTCGCGCAGGGCCGAGTCGCTGCTCCAGCGCTCGATCACGATCGGCAGCAAGGCACACAACGACGATCCCGATCTCGCCTACGCCCTGACCGCGCTCGGAGAGCTCTATACGACCCTCGGTCGCACGCACGAGGCAGGCCCGCTCCTCGAGCGAGCGCTGCTCCTTCGACAGGCGGAGTCCGTGTCGCCCGACGAGCGGGCCCGTACCGAGATCGCGCTCGCGAAGTTGCTCTGGCGATCCGCAGCCGATCATCCACGCGCGCTCGAGCTCGCGCGAGCCGCGAAGACCCATCTCGTGCCGACCGACCCAAGGCAGCGCAAGCCCTACGAAGAGGTTGCGCAGTGGCTCGAGCGTCGTGAGTGAGATGCCGACGCGGCCGACAAGCTCGGCTGCGTCATGATCAAGACGACCGGCGGACGTCGCGCGGTGTCTTGCCGGTCCACCGCAGCACGGCAGCGCGAAACGCATCGAGATCCCGGTAACCCGTGCGGAACGCGACGGTCGCGATGTCGCAGTCGTTGGACGCGAGCAGGTGCAATCCGGTGACGCAGCGAACGTCGTCGACGATGTCTCCGAACTGGAGGCTCTCGGCGGCGAGTCGACGCTGGAGTGTTCGCGGGCTCATCGCCAAGCGCCGCGCCACGAACGTCAGCGTCGGTGCCTGGCTTCCGAGCACCTGGCCGATCACTTCTCGCACACGTTGTCCCAGCGTCGCGCCTTCGACGGTCTCGAGGAGCGTGCTCGCCTTCTCCTGGAAGTACGCGAGCAGATCGCGATCCGTCGTCCCGAGCGGAAGCGCGAATACTCGCTCGGTGAACACGAGCCGATTTTTCGACGCGCCGAAGTGGAGCGGGCACTCGAACAGCCGCTCGTACGCGGAGATGTCGGCTGGGCGCGGATGCTGGAACGCGACCTCGACGGGCTTGATCGGCACACCGACCCACCGTTGCCCGAGACAGAAATAACCGGCCATCGCCATCTCCGCATAGACGCGAGGCCAGATCGGCAGACCCGGCCTGGGATTGACGATGACGCATCCACGGCCGCGTTCGCGAACGACCTCGATCTCCGAGGCTTCGTTGGTCAACGCCGCGAATCGGACGGTGTGCTCGTAGCACTCGCCGAGCGATGCGCTGCTGCGCGCCGCGAACCCGACGATGTGAATGGTGCGCGCCGAGACGACGTGCTCGCCCGCGTGTAGCCCGAAGAACGGATCGTCAGACATCTCGGCCGCGACCTGCCAGAGATGCAACAAGCTCGCGACCGGGATCCTGCCGTCGAGCTCATCGACCAAGTCGCGCGAGAGCTTTGCGCGCGAGAGCACCTCATCGGGCGCAATCCCGACCCGCTGTGCTGCATCGAGCGCAGTACGAGCGAGAGCGGCCAGCGCAGTTGGCGTGGTCATCCGGATCGTCGAGTCTACATCGATCGCGCATGCGACTCGTTGACACCGAATCACCGGCGCTGTCGGGAATCGCGCCGGGTCATGACGCCGATCCCCGGAAACTATGGCGCCCCGGGCAGATCGGCTCGGTCCTACGGTCGACGCATGAAGAGTCATTGGCCGGCCCTGGTTGTTGTCGCGCTG
>JAQBQF010000076.1 GCA_028287115.1 Myxococcales bacterium | reverse complement strand
CCCGTAGCTCAGCTGGATAGAGCGTTGGCCTCCGGAGCCAAAGGTCAGAGGTTCGAATCTTCTCGGGCGCACTTGCCGAAGACCCTCGCAGAGATCGCGATCGAAGCCGGCCTGGTGAACAAGGCCGGCGCGGCAAGAGCGGGAAAGCTCGCCGAAGAGCGCAAGCAGCCGCTCGTCGCGATGCTGATTCGCGAGCTCGGGGTCGACGAGGTGGCGCTGATCGGAGCGGTTCGCAAGCAGACCCGCGTGCAGCTGATCGATCCCGCGGAGATCCAAGTAGATCCCGATGCTTTACGGCTGGTCTCGCGAGATGTCTGCGCGCGGCTCCGGGTCCTCCCGCTCGGCGTCTCCTCCGATGGACCGACCAAGGTGTTGCGGGTCGCGATGGCCGACCCGACCGATACCTCGGCGGTGCTCGAGCTCGAGCAACTCACGCAATACGAGATCGACGTCAAGGCGCTCCCGCTGTCGGCGATCGAAGAGCTCGTCGACAAAGGCTATCGCCAGTTCTCGACCGCCGTCGTCAATCGCCCGAGGCCGTTCGGCGACAACATGTTCGTCACGGCGAAGACCAATCGCGTGACGATGCCGTCCGACGTCGAATCCGAGGTCTCGGTCACCGCCCAGATCCCGCTCTCGATGCTGCAGGCGCCGAACGACCTCGACGCGCGATTTGCCGTGCTCTGCCAGCTCCTCATCAAGAAGGGCGTGATCACGGAGGCCGAGCTGACGGAGGCGATGAGGAAGCTCGAAGAACCGCCGAAAAAGCCGGGCGGGTTTCCCGAGTCCTCAGAATCCTGAGGCCCGAGGCGAACCGATCGAATCGCGGTCCGCAGCGAAGCGAGGATCGCGATATCACTACGCCGAGGGCCCCCCTTTAGTGGGGACCCGAGGCGAACCGATCGAATCGCGGTCCGCAGCGAGCGAGGATCGCGATATCATTACGCCGAGGGTCCCGTTTAGTGGGGGTGGTCGCGCCGGGTTTTGCCGGACTCGAGACACGTTTCGTAACGAGCTTGGCGCGATGGGCTACGCTATCATCGTGCCTGGTCGTCCGTATCGTGCGCGCGCTTCATGCCCACTCATGACATGACTTCGATGGCTGATATCTCCTGCGCTGGTTGCAAGCAGAGCTACGCCGAATCGGCGTTGTTCTGCCCCAACTGCGGCCGACCGAAAGTTCGGGAGGCGGTACAAGACGCGCTCGTCGGCAAGGTGCTCGGCGAGCGGTTCCAGGTGCTCGATCAGATCGGACAGGGTGGATCCGGGACGATCTATCGCGCGGAGCACGTGACGCTCCGCCGCAAGGTCGCGATCAAGGTCCTCCACACGGAGCTCTCGCGCGATGACCTCGCGGTCGAGCGGTTCCGGCGCGAGGCGACGACGGTCGCCGAGATCGACAACGAGCACATCGTCGAGATTCACGACTTCGGGCGCACGCCCGACGGGCGGCTGTACCTCGCGATGGAGCTCCTCGAAGGCGAGACGCTCGACAACGTGCTCGCGCGCGAGAAGACGCTGTCGGTCGAGCGCGTCGCGGACATCTTGATCCAGGTCGGCGAAGCGCTGATGGAGGCGCACGCGATCGGCTACATCCATCGCGATCTGCGGCCGCGCAACGTCTATCTCGCCGTGCGCCGCGGCAAGGCGAACTTCGTCAAGCTGTTCGACTTCGGCCTCGCGAAGCTCGTCGAGACCGACGCGAGTGCCGCCTCGACGAGCCTCGGCATGACGTTCGGCGACCCGCGCTACATGTCGCCCGAGCAGGCGCGCGGCGATCGGATCGACCGGCGCGCCGACATCTATCAGCTCGGTTGTGTCGCGTACGAGATGCTCACCGGCGCGCCGCCCTTCACCGGCAACCGCGTGTTCGACATCCTCACCAAGCAGGTCACCGAGATCCCGACGCCGTTGCCGTCGAAGCGGCCGGGCGTCCCGATCTGGATGGAAGCCGCGGTCGCGAAGATGCTCGCGAAAGATCCCGAGAATCGGTTCGCGACGACGACCCGCATGGTCGAGGCGCTCCGTCGCGGTCTCGAGACCGGCGAGGTGATGGAGGACGAGATCGCTCGTCGCCGTGAGAGCATCCCGCCGCCGTCGGTCTCGCGCGTGATGCAGCGGTTCGGCATGACGTCGCAGACCGATACGCCGCGCGAGATGCCGCCGAAGGCGGAGATACCGGCAACGCCGGAGCCAGCTCCAGCGCCCTCGGTCACGGCCAAGCAGGCGCCGCCGCTCGGCAAGCAGACGAAGCGATACGACGGCCCGCTCCCGGCGGTGCCCGAAGCCATGCCGGCTGCACAACCCGGGCTCAAGCAGACGATGCGATACGACGGTCCTCTGCCGACGGCCGCCGCACCCAAGCCCGCGGCACCGCAGCCGGCACCCACGCCGCGCGCGGCACTTCCGGACATGCCGGTGCGATCGGGACCTCCGGAAATGCCTGCGCCGCTGACTGCACCGGTCGCGAAGGCCGAATCCGACGCCGAGATTCGTCGCCGAACCGGAACTCCGCGCGTCGGCGTCCCCGTCGTCACGGTCGACACGCCATCGACGCAGGCTCCGGTGACGGGGCTCATCGATCCGCCGTCGGCACCGATCCCCGCAAAGCGCGGATCATCGCAAGCCGAACCCTCGGGACGCGCCAAGCGACCGTCGTCCTCGCATGGATCGCAAGACAGCGGCGGGATCTCGCAAGTCTGGTACGCCGATGGCGATCGCGAATCCGAAGAGGCGGAGACCTCGCGCAAAGATCGCGCGCGCAAGGTGATCTCGCCGAGCGCGACGGACATGTCGCTCTACGACGAGCCCGCGTCGCGCGGTAAGCGCTGGCCGCTGCTGCTCGTCGGAGCCGGCGCGCTCGCAATCCTCGGCGTGGCCGTCGCATTCGCGGTGACGCGGAAGAGTGCACCGAGCGAGACACCGCCACCTCCGCATCCTGTCGCGCTGAGCACGGGTCCATCGATCGACGCGGCTCCGAGCCAAGAGATCGGTGCCGATCCCGCCGACGCGCCCGTCGCCGCAGTGACGCCACCGGTGCACGCGGAACCGGTCACGCCGCCCGTGATCGCGAAGAAAGATCCGCACCCACCGGTGCACGTCGATCCGCCGGCGCACACGACGACTCACGCGACCGTGCCCGATCCCGAAGATCTCGCGAGGCGTCGCCCGGGCGGTAATACGAATCCGACGAATACGAATACGAACACGCACACGACCGTCGTCGTGACGCCGCCGAATCCCGGCAAGGGCAGCGGCTCCGGTAAGACCGGCGTCAGCGGCGCCGACGGCCCCGTCGATCCATACGGCGCCGAGCCTGCCGGCGATCCAAGCACCGATGCGGCACCGGAAAAGAAAGCCGAGTTCTACGCCAACCTCGGCCAGCAGCAGCTGATCTCCGGAGATGCAGCGGGCGCCGCTTCGAGCTTCAAGAAGGCGAGCGAGCTCGATCCAAAGAATTCGACCGCCGTGATCGGCATGGGCGAGATCGCGATGCGCCAGGGCCTGTTCGGCGACGCGATCGCGCACCTGAAGCGCGGTGCGAAGATGTCACCCCGGAGCTCGCGCGTGTTCACGCTCCTGGGCGAGGCCTACTTGAACAGCGGCCAGAACTCGGTCGCCGCCGAAAACTTCAAGAAAGCGCTGCAGCTCGATCCGGACAACGCGCGCGCACGCGAAGGCTACAACGAAGCCTCGAGCCGCGTGCCCCCCGCCGACGACGATCACTGATCCGGTCACTTGTCGTCGAGAGCTATCATCTGAGTCAGCAACCCGTGATCTCCAAGCGGCGGGCGCCGGCAAAGAAGCCGTCTCGACCACGTCCGGCATCTCGTCCACGAGCGCGTTAGCTTTCGGTCCATCAGATCGCGGTACGGCCACCATCGACCGGGATCAGAGCGCCGGTGATGTAGGTGGCGCCCGGCGACACGAGGAACGTCACGACGTCGGCGATCTCGTCGGCGGTCGCGGCGCGCTTCATCGCGGTCGTTGTTGCGAGAGACGTGATCACGTCGGAGGGGTCTTTGCCCGTCGGCGTGACCGGGCCGGGTGCGACGGTGTTGATGCGAACTCCGCTCGCGCTGTACTCGGCGGCCCACGCGCGAGTCATCGCGGCGATCGCGGCCTTGGTCGCGCCGTACGCGGCGGCGGCGCCGAGGCCAATGGTGCCGGACATGCTGCCGATATTGATGATGCTGCCGCGACCACGCGCGGCCATTCCGGGTGCGATGCCCGCGACGAGCAGGAACGGCGCACGCACGTTCGCGGCGAACAGCGCATCGAAGCGCTCCACGTCGAGCTTGTCGGTCGGTCCGAAGATCGAGAACCCGGCATTGTTGACGAGGATGTCGAGATCGCCGACCTCGCCGATCAAGCGGCGAATATCGCCGGTATCGGCAAGATCCGCAGCGACGAACCGAGCCTGGCCGCCGGCTTTGAGGATCTCGGCAACCACCACTGCGCCGCGCTGACCATCGCGCCCGTGCACGATGACGTCGGCGCCCGCCCGAGCGAGGTGGATGGCGATCGCGCGGCCGATGCCGGAGGTCGCGCCCGTAACGAGGGCCCTATGATTTTTGAGGTACATGCCTGACGTCCTTTCGACTGCAAAGCTGCGTCCCGCGCGTTGATGCTGCGATGCCCAGCACTGCCGTCCGATCGTGCAAAAAGGCAGCCCATCGCCATTCGTCCGCTTCAACTGTGCGGCGCTCGCCGCCAGCCTGGCGGCATCGCAACGAAGTCGCGGGCGTTTGCGTCGGCCATTGGTTTCCGCCTAACGTTGGAATTTCCGTGTCCGAGATAGGCCTGAAAACGGAGCTGGTACTCCCAGCGCCGACCAGCTCCCGCCCGCGCGATCGGCTCGCCACCCTGGATTCCTTTGCGCGAAGGATCGACGAGAGCCTGACCGAATCCTTGGAGCTGGAGGACGTGGTGCGAGCCGTCGCGCGGCTGTCGGTTCCCGAGCTGGCGGATCATTGTGCGGTCGACGTCATCGAGGGCGACAAGAGCGTGCGGTGCGTGTTCGCGCATCGGGATCCCAGGAAGATGGAGGCGGCCGGGCGGCTCATGGAGGAGAAGGCTCAGCTGTCCGACTTTGCGGAAGGCCGGCGAGCGCTCGCTGGCGAGCCTGTGCTCTTTCAGTTCTCCGCGGACACCTTTACCCCGCCGGCGCTACAGACTCCGGCGATGATCGAGCTCGTTCGCATCATCGAGCCTCGCTCGGCCATCTTCCTTCCGTTCGTGGTGCTCGGAACGACCATTGCGATAGCCGCCTTCGTTCGCACCGCCGTTTCAGATCTTGTCCATGGCCGGGAGGACCTCGCGCTTGCCCAGGAGCTCGCGCGCCGCGCGGTCATCCGCCACGCCGGCTTTCGAGCGCCACGCTTCACGTCAACCGAAGATTCGCGCCTACGTCGCGTCGACGACTTCATTCGTGACAACATCGGTTCGGCGTTTTCGCTGAAGGCGCTCGCTCGAGAAGCGGGTCTCAGCCGGTTTCACTTCCTGCGTCTCTTCAAGCAGACCTACGGTGAAACGCCATTCAAACGCGTGACACGTCTGCGGATGGAAGCAGCCCAGCGACGTTTGGCGCGCAGCAGAGAGTCCGTGACCGAGATCGCCTCCGCTTGCGGTTACGAGAACGCTGCACACTTCGCCTCGGCGTTCCGTCGGATGTTCGGCGTCTCGCCCATGGCCTTTCGACGCCTGGTCCGATAGACCGCGACTCACGTCTTGGGTCGTCTGACCTGCCGGGATAGCGGCGATCACTGCTGACGCGGTGACACGCTAGCGTCGAGTTTCCGGGCGCAAGAGATCCGTTAGCAGGGCACGCATCTCCGAGGTAATGAAGCCAAGACGCCGCGCCTGCTTCAGTGCGGTGAACGGAACTGTCATCTGCGCGATCAGCTCCTCGACCTCGGCAACGTGATCGAGGGCGCCGTGCAGGGTTGCAACCATGACGTGATTTGCGGGGGGAAGTTTGTGAGTCGCCATGTCCAGGTGAGCAGCAATGTTCGAGCCACAGTTACCGCCCGCTTCTTGGTCCGTTGCATTCTCCTCGACTTCGTTAGTACCGGCGCGCGCGCGCGCGATGCGACATCCCATGCAGGCCGAAGACGAGCGCAGGGATCGCGAGCAACACGAGCACGACGGCTGTGGCACTCGCGCTGATATCGGTCGTCAAGGCGACGAGCAACGCCATCGCGAGCGCGAACGAGCCGAGCGACGTGAGTCCGACGATCGCGTGTGGAATTCCATCTGGATCGCGAACTTGGGAATGAAGAGATGATTGGGTGGGCATGACAATTTCCTCGACCGAGGCTTCTGCAACTGGCCCGCCAACCAGAAGTCCGGGCGGATCACACAGTTGAGGCGCGCGATGCCGGCCGTTCGGCGATCATGCCGCCGACTCGGCGGCATGATCGAGATGAGTTGGTCACGAGTGCGCCTTGTCGGATCGGCCGGAGATGTTCGAGCCAATGTCGGAATTCCGGCTTCGGTGCCAGGCTTGCGACATCCCTAGTGGAGGCGTTCCGGACGCAAGATCTCGATCAACAACGTGCGGATCTCGGCGACGATCGTCACGAGGCGCGTGGCCGACGCCATGGCGACCCCGCGGAGGTTCATCTGCAAAATCAATTGTTCGACCTCGACGATCGCATCGAGCGCCGCGTGAAGGCTGGCGAGCGTGACGAGGTCCGGTGGCGGGGCGTGACGGGTTGCCATGGCATCGCGTGGAGCAACGCCCGGGCCATCAATCGCTCGCCAAGCCCGACTCGTTCAGCTTGTCGTAACGCGAGGGTCGAGCGGCAACGCGATCGTCGTCGTCCGCGGCACCGAGCTCGACCTGGACGAGGCTCGACCTGCGCGTGAGGGTGCCGCCGCGCCGGCAGGGTTGTTGCGCGGGAATTCGGCAGGTCGCCGCGGGTTCGGGAGCAACTGCTCGCGAAGCACGCGGAAGCACTCGAAACGAGCCGGGCACGACTCGTGCTGATGACGCATTCCGATGCAGATCCGAACGTTCCTCGTGTTCGCGCTCGCGGCTCACGCTGCGTATGCGGAACCTGTCGGGGATGATCTGCCGATCGCCGCGGGCAGCCAGCTTTCAGCGGCGGGCAGCAACGAGGACACCGAGGCAACGGTAGCCGCACCGCCGCCTCCGGCGGTCGCTCCTGATCGGATCAGCGGTGTGGAGATCGACGACCAGGCGAGCTCCGGGCGCGCAGTTCCAAGGGTCGTCTTGTATCCCGTGCGGATCGGCACCGAAATCGTGATCGCGCCGATTCGTGGAGGTGCATGGCTCCTCGAGCGCTTCCAGCTTCGCGACCGGATCATGCACTTGCTGTTCAGCGACGATGGCACGTTCGGCATCTACCCGACCGCATTCATCGAGACAGAGGTGGGATGGAACGTCGGCCTCCACGTGGTCGACACGAATCTGTTCGGACATCGCGAGCGTCTCGCGATCGGCCTTGGCTACGGCGGCGAGTTCAAGCAGCGCTACGACGCGAGTCTCACCAGCGGCCCGATTCTCGGCGGCTCTCGCATCGGGCTGCGGCTCAGCTACCGCG
Source organism: Myxococcales bacterium (assembly GCA_028287115.1). GTDB lineage: Bacteria > Myxococcota_A > Polyangia > Haliangiales > Haliangiaceae > JABFXX01. The sequence continues at coordinate 5,882 of JAQBQF010000076.1, read as the reverse complement.
CCTGGGACCGCTCGAACTTCTTCGGCATCGGCAACGCGAACGTCGCGAGCATGGTGATGCCGCAGCAGATCGATGCGCTGCACGACAACACCTCGCTCCACACACGCTTCGCACAGGATGTCGCGCACGTCGAGATCCAGAGCGCTACGCCCATCGCGGGTCCGCTGTCGTTCGGACTCGTCGCTGCCTATACCCACCGAACTTTCAGCACGGCTGCGCAACTCGATGGCTTTCAACCAACGCTCGACATTTATTCGCCGATGTCGCTCGTCGGCTTCGAAACAGGGGCCGACAACTTCTATGGGGAGACCTCGCTGTTACTCGATACGCGCACGGTGGCGGACCGTTACATCTCGACCGCCTCTCCGTCGAGCGGATGGTGGGCTCGTGCGAGCCTCGGATTCGCGCAGGGAGCGGCCGGTGACCCCTCGCACTACGCGCGGTACAACGCCGATCTCCGTCGCTGTATCGATCTCTACCGAGGCGACCGCGTGCTTGTCCTCCGCGGCTACCTCGAAGGCGTCACGGCGTCACGCGACGCAATTCCGTTCACGGATCTGCCTCGGATCGGCGGCAACGAGCTGCTACGCGGATACGAGCACGATCGGTTTCGCGATCGCATCGTCGCGGTCGCTTCCGCCGAGTACGACTTTCCGATCCACCGTGGCCTCACCGGTTACGGCTTCATCGATGCGGGGCGTACGGCTGAGCGGATCAACGAGCTCGAGCCCAAGAACCTGCACGTGGGCGTCGGCGGCGGACTCCAATTCCAGACCCTCGATTCGTTTCTGTTCCGGTTCCAGCTCGCCCACTCGGTCGACGGGACGTTCCTGCGGTTTGCTCTCGATCCCGCATACGACCTCCGCGCGAAGAACAGGAGAAAGTGATGCGCCTCTTCGTGTCCATCGCGCTGGTGCTCGCCGCGTGCGCGAGCCCCAACGTCAGCTCGCTTCGGTTCACGAATGCTCCCGCGGCACAGCTGGTCGACGACCGTCGCGACATCGCGAAGCCGGAAACGCGCGTGTTTGCCCGCACGCTCTATATGCTCGACATCTTCTTCGCGCGCCGGCTTCCTCGATCGCTGGCGCTCGAGGACACCCGCCGCGCTGGGGACGTCAACGCTCTCGATGAGGTCCCCGACTCGACGTGGTTCACGAACCGGATCGGCGTTCGCGACCTCGATGACAACGAGATCCGCACGGCCGGTCGCCAGGGAGTGTCGGATCCGCACGGCCCATGGAGCGTGATCGGCACCAAGGTCGGCGGGCAGTCACCCGGATTCCTCGTCCGCGATGCGAGCGGCGCGAAGTTCGTCATGAAGTTCGACTCGCGCGGAGCGCCCGACATGCAGACCGGTGCCGACGTCGTCGTTCAGAAGCTTCTGTGGGCCGCGGGCTACAACACGCCCGACGACTCGATCGTGACGTTCCACCGCGACGAGCTCACGTTGGGAGCGAACGCGAAGGTCGAAGACGTGTTCGGGAACAAGCACGCGATGACCGTGCGCGACCTGGAGAACGTGCTCGCCGAGATCGACAGCCGTGACGACGGCAGCTACCGCGCGCTGGTGAGCCGATACCTCGACGGCCAGCCGGTCGGTGGTTATGCGGCCGAGGGCAGGCGCGGCGACGACCCGAACGATCAGGTCGCTCACGAGAACCGGAGAGCGCTTCGAGGCCAGCGGGTGCTGTTTGCGTGGCTCGACCATACCGACGTCAAAGAGGACAACGGCCTCGATATGTGGGCGACCGACGGCGGTCATCACTACCTGAAGCACTACGTGCTCGACTTCGGTCTCGCGCTCGGCACGTACGGCTGGGACCAGACCGATCCCGCTGATGGCTACGCCGAAACGGTCGATCTCGAGTACGCCGGCCTGTCGCTGATGTCGCTCGGCATGTGGAAGCGACCTTGGGAGGGTGCCGATGCTCCCGTGATCCGCGGCGTCGGTCGATTGGAGAGCAGCCACTTCGAGCCCCTCGAATGGCGCGACCGCTACCCATACGTGCCGTTCGACCGCGTCGAAGACAGCGACGGTTTCTGGGCTGCGAAACTCGTGATGAGGTTCACCGAGCGTCAGATCCGGGCGGCCGTCGAACAGGGACGGTACGAAGATCCCCGCGCGATCGATTACCTCGTGCGTGTGCTCGTCGAACGCCAACGTGCGACCGGCCTGGCGTGGTTCTCGCGCGTGAGCCCGCTGGATGCATTCTCGATCAGCGGCGACGGGGCGTTGTGCTTCGACGATCTCTTGCTCGCCCAGTTCCCAGGTCTTCCGCCAACTCGGTACGTCGGCAAGGCGTACGGCTACGACGGTGCCGTCGTTAACTGGACGGCGAACGTGCCCGGGGGAGCTCACGCGTGCCTCCCCACGCTACCGGCGGCGGCGGACCGCGATGGGTACCTGATCGTAGAGCTCCACGCGGTTCGCGGGAACGAGCAGCTTCCACCCGTCCGCGTTCACGTTGCTCGGGACCCACAGACGCGACGCCTTCGTGTCATCGGAATTCGCAGGAGATAACCATGTCGCGCGTCGGTTCTCGCCTCTGGTCTCGCCTTCACGGCATCCTGCCCGTCCATCGCGGCGAGGGCATCACCGCTGTTCTGCTCGCGTTGAACGTGTTCGTGCTGCTCACCACGTATTACGTGCTCAAGGTGGTGCGCGAGCCGCTGATCCTGCTCGGCGGCGGCGCCGAGCTCAAGGCTTACGCCTCCGCCGGGCAGGCGCTACTTCTGCTCGCTGTCGTGCCTGCATTCAGCGCGGTTGCGGCACGCGTGAACCGCCTGCAGCTGCTCACGGGCGTGCAGATGTTTTTCGTCGGTTGTCTCCTCGCGTTCTATCTGCTGGCTCGCTCGCACGCGCCGATAGGGCTGGCGTTCTACCTCTGGCTCGGCATCTTCAACGTCCTCGTCGTCTCGAACTTCTGGTCGTTCGCGACCGATCTCTACACACCGGAGCAGGGCAAGCGGCTGTTCGGGATCATCGGGCTCGGCGGAAGTGGCGGAGCCATTCTCGGTGCGCTGGTCCCCGGGATCCTTCACAGGTGGATCGGCACGTTCGAGCTGATGCTGGTCGCGGCAGCAGGGCTCGCGCTCTCGACGTTGATCTATCGGGTCGTCGATCATCGCTCGCGGTCCGGTGAGCGAATCTTGGTCAAGCCCGATCCGGTGATGAGTCGCGCGGGCGGCTTCGAGCTCGTCGCGCGTAGTCGCTACCTGCGGTTGATCGCGATCATGGTGGTCGCGGCGACGATCGTGAACACGACGGGTGAGTACGTCGTCGGCAAGCTCGTGACCGATGCGAGCGCCACCGTCGCCGACCGGGGTGCGTATATCGAAGGCTTCTACTCTTCGTACTACGCCGGCGTGAATGCCGTGTCGGCGCTCATCCAGGGCCTGCTCGTCGCGCGCCTGATGAGCAACCTGGGCATGCGGCGCGCGCTGTTCGTGATGCCGCTGATCGCGCTCGGAGGCTGGCTCGCGTTCCTGACGTCCTCGACCGTCCTGATGATCCAGATCACGAAGACCGCCGAGAACAGCGTCGATTACTCGTTCCACAACACGGTTCGCCAGGCGCTGTTCCTGCCGACGGCGCGGGACATCAAGTACAAAGCGAAGGCCGCGATCGACACGTTCTTCTTTCGTGCCGCCGACATGATCTCCGGTCTCGGCATCGTCTACGTGCTCGTGCACGTGATCGGTGTCGGCGTGCGGGGATTTGCGGTCGTGAACATCGCGCTCACCGTCATGTGGCTCGTCATCGTAGCGATGACCGGTCGTCTGCATGACGCGCAGGCGAGTCGCGGCGCGGACGGAGGCACCCCGTGAAGGCGATCGCCAGCGCCGTGTTCTTGCTCGCGCTCGCTACGAATGCGCGCGCGGACGAAGGAACCAAGGGAGTCGACCTCGGTTACCTGTTCGATGACGGGGCGATTCCGCTCCTCTGGCTTCCCCTCGGCGAGGGCTTGGCGCTCGACCAGTGGGCTACACCGCGCTCGAGCCCCTGGTTGTTCGACCCGCACGAGGGTGGCGCCACGCCTTCGTCCTGGGAGGTCCCGGGCTGGTCGTTGACTGTCGTCGGTGTCGGCGTTAGTGCCGCGTTCGTTCTCGGCGGCGATGCTACGCGCTGGAACCACGCCAAAGGCCTCGCAGAGGCGATGGCGACGTCCGGGCTCGCAGTTTCGGCGTTCAAACCACTGTTCGGCCGGCATCGACCCGATTGGAGCCCGACGAGCACCGATCCGACGAGGAACGCGTCGTTTCCCTCGGGGCACGCGACGAAAGCGTTCGCGATCGCGACGTACAGCGCCTTGTATCTACACGACCACGTCTTCGACGATGACCATCCCGTCGCACACGGCGTGGTCTACGGCGCGCTCTTCACGGGTGCGACCCTGCTCGCTGCAGAGCGCGTGTACCACAATCGCCACGACACGTCGGACGTGGTCGCGGGCGCGCTGCTGGGCTCTGCAACCTCCTTGCTGATCTACGGCTACCAGGAGCGTCGGGCGTCGACTCATCGGTTCCGTGACTGGATGCTGACCCCGATGGTCGATCACCAAGCGACCACCTTGTCGCTGGAAGGAACGTTCTAATGTTGGACGCCGTTACGATTGTCGGACGTCCTAGCCGGCGCACGGGCTCGACCGACTCGCACGCCGCCGCGCTCGATCAGACGGCCATCCCTCGCTTGCGCATGCTGGCGGCGATCTACGCCTCGGCCATCGCTCTCATACTCGTCATCCTCGAGGCCGACAACGCGGGCTTGCTGGTGCTGCCACCTGTCGCTCCGAACAATCCGCTCGCGCTTGCCGCTGCCTTCGCGGCTTCCATTGGTCTTATCGCCGCTACGTACTCGGGTTGGCGCGCACGCACCATCCTCGCGATCGGAATCACGTATCAGATCGTGGGAGCGTTCTGCATCACGTTCTTCGAGCAGGGCGCGGTCGCCGGTCGTGGCGTCGCGGTCACTTGCATCTGGATCATGAGCTTCACGCTGCTGCCGACGCGGCCTCTGCGCGCGGCATGGGTCGCGTTCGCGGCCGCGGCCATGGGTCCGCTCGCGCTTGCCGTGCAGATCGGCCGTGGAACGCGGCCGTGGCCCGTCGAGCCCGGTGATTGGGTCGGATTCTCGACGGTCGGCGTCGCCGCGACGATCGCGGCGCTGATCGCGAGAGTGGTGTACGGGCTCGGTCGCGAGGTCGCCGATGCGAGGAAGCTCGGTGCGTACGTACTTGTCGAGCGTCTCGGACAAGGCGGCATGGGTGAGGTGTGGCGTGCAAAGCACAGCACGCTCGTGCGACCGGCGGCGATCAAGCTGATTCGTCCCGAGCTCACCGCGAACCTGTCGCCGCCGCAGCTGGAGATCGTGACGCAGCGGTTTCACCAGGAGGTGCAGGCGACCGCGCAGCTTCACTCACCACATACGGTCGCGGTGTACGACTTCGGCCAAACCACCGATGGAACGCTCTACTACGTCATGGAGCTCCTCGACGGCCTCGAGCTCGAGACCCTCGTACAGAGGTTCGGCCCGCAGCCGCCGGAGCGCGTCATTCATTTTCTTCGCCAGGCGGCGCAGTCGCTTGCCGAGGCGCATCAGCGTGGCCTGATCCACCGCGACATCAAGCCGGCGAACGTCTACGTCTGTGCGATCGGGGTCGAGCTCGATTTCATCAAGGTGCTCGACTTCGGCCTCGTCCGGCACGTTTCGCAGGACCCGCACCTGACGGCGGCGAACGCGGTTTGGGGAACGCCTGCGTATCTCGCGCCGGAGAGCGCCGCCCTGCACCGCTTCGATGCGCGCAGCGATATCTACTCGCTTGCCTGCGTCGCCTATTGGCTGCTCACGGGAAAGACCGTGTTCGAGGGCGAAACGAGCGGCG
>JAQBQF010000044.1 GCA_028287115.1 Myxococcales bacterium | reverse complement strand
GATCGACTCCTCGCCGCGCTTGATCGCCTTCTTCCTGCGGATATCGAGGCGCACCGAGCAGTAGAACTTCAGCGCATTGCCGCCGGTCGTGGTCTCGGGATTGCCGTAGATGACACCGATCTTCTGGCGAAGCTGGTTGATAAAGATGACCACCGTGCGCGTCTTCGAGATCACGGCGGTCAGCTTGCGTAGCGCTTGGCTCATCAGCCGCGCCTGAAGGCCCATGTGTGCGTCGCCCATGTCGCCTTCGATCTCGGCACGTGGCGTCAGCGCAGCGACGGAATCGACGACGATCAGATCGATCGCTCCGGTGCGGACGAGCGTGTCGCAGATCTCGAGTGCCTGCTCTCCGCAGTCCGGTTGCGAGACGAGCAAGTCGTCGAGCTCGACGCCGAGCCGCTGCGCGTAGTTCGTATCGAGCGCGTGCTCGGCATCGATGAACGCGCACACGCCACCCGCGCGCTGCGCTTCCGCGATCGCGTGCAGCGTCAACGTGGTCTTGCCCGACGACTCGGGCCCGTAGATCTCGATGATCCGCCCTCGCGGCAAGCCGCCGCAGCCAAGCGCGACATCGAGCGCGACCGAGCCCGTCGGGATCACGTCGACCGCCTGCACCTCGCTGCCGTCGAGACGCATGATCGCGCCGGAACCGAAGTGTTTGTGAATCGCGCGAATCGCGTCGCCGATCGATTTGTTCTTCTTCTCTGCGGACATCAGGACCTCCGCCGCGTGCTCCTTACACGGGGCGTGCCGCCGCAAGCTCGCGATTTCCCGAGGGCGCGTGTCCGCTTCGTCCGCCCTCCGCCCGCTTGCGTCCGAAACCCGCCGGACGACGACTACTGCACGATGATCGTGCCGGCGAACTTCGTCGACGCACCGAACAGCAAAGGCGTCGCGATCGTCGCCAAGTCGCCATCCATCGCGTTCGCGTAGCCTTTCTTCGCGACGATCTCGAACGCATACGAATGTCCGGAGACCAGCAGCGCGCCGTCGATCTTCACCGTCGGTGTGACCACGTCAAAGATCCGGATCGGCCTCAGGCTCGTCCCGGCGATCTCGTACAGCGTCACGGTGTACCGCTCGGCCGACTGGCCCGCCTCCGGCGTGAACGTGAGCGTCACCGGCATCGGGGTCGCGGCGAATGGCATGCGGTCGTTGGCATACAGCGGGGTGGTGTCGAGCATCTCCAGGGTCGACATCGCCGCGGGATACATCGTTTCGTCGAGGCCGCTGGTCACGAGCGCGAGCGACGAGGTGAGGAGGAGTCCACCACCGGCATCGCGAGAGTCTTGGACGCGCGAGTACAGGACATGTGGCTGCAAGACCTGGGTCGGGACATCAACGAGTGAAAAAGTTTGCGGATTTGCCTCGGGATTCGAAGCATCGTCGAACAAAGGCAGCACCAGCGGAACCTCCTCGTATGGAGCGCTCATCCCGACACGGAACGGTGAGTAACCGGCAGTCGCAGGAACGAACGGGTTGATCGCGGCACTGGGTGACAACCCGTACGTCACGTGGCCCTGGGTGGCCGCGTTGGCGCCGGTTCCCCGTAGGTTTCCGAGGGCGGCGAGGAGCCGCCCCGTCGTGACGGCGCTGTTTGTCGGAGTCGACTTCGTCACGACGTTATTCTTCCAGCTCGCGTCGATCATCGACGTCGTATTCGCGGTGAGCGCGACTTGGTTCGTCCACGCAACGCCCGAGACGACGTCGGTCGTGAGGGTTTGATGCTGCCACTCGACGGCCATCAGCCAGTCGCCCTTTGCGCCGTCGAGTGGAGCCTTGGCACCGAGGATCGGGAGCGCACGGAAGCCGTAATCGAACGTGATCGTGTTCTGAGACCGTTCGCCATTCGCAACCGGTGAATTGGTGAAGGTGCCCGAAGTCACGACCATCGCCAGCGAGTCGAACCCGGGTGTGGTCGGGAAGCCGGTGGCGGTCACGTGATAGTTGCTGTTTGCGGGGACCGGACCCGCTTCGAGCCTCGAGACGCGCGGCACGACCAGGTGCGGTCTCATCACGATCCATTGGATCTCGTGCGGCACGGTCTCGTTGGGCATCGTGTAGACGAGCCGCCACGTTCGGCCGATCAGGTCGAACGGAACGTTGAAGGTTCCATCCGCATTGTAGGTCGCCGGCGCGAGAGGGCCCATACTGATCGCGGGTCCCACCAGGAGTGTCGGTGCAGGCGAGATCGGCACTTCCTTGACCATCGAACCGTCCGGCGAATCCGGCACCACCCACCGGAGCGATCCATAGACGAACGCCGCGTCCGGTGCATCGAGCCCCGGTCCGGCCGCATCGATCTGGACCGTCGGGTTGAGACCAAAGATCTGGTTGCACCCGAAGCAGACCCCGAGCAAGCAAAGCGCCGCGGACCTCATCGCGGCGGATCGTGGCACGCCACGCGCGCCAGACACAACATCTCGATGACGTTCAGTCCGATTCGCAGACGGCGAGCTTGGTCGCGTCGCACTTCGCGAGCGCCATGCCTCGCAGCGTGAGCGCGCCGCTATCGTCGGGCTCGATCACCGCGCCGGCACAGTTCGGAAACGGATCGCCCACAAACAGGGGGCCGAGGTCGGTCCACGAGAACTCGGCCGGGCACTGGGTCACCGAGGTCCATGTTCCGTCGAACGTCGCGCCGATCCAGAACGGCGACGTCACGGTCCCGGCGAACACCAGGTTACTGACGATCCCGAGCTCGCGTTGCGAGTCGACGACCAGGAGATGATCGCCGAGATCGGCGCAGAACTTTCGGGCGGCCTCGTAGGTGATCGCGGTTGGCGAGACTGTATAGATCTCGAGCGTCGGATCCTTCGGGAGACAGTCAGCGGTCTTCGGCCGCGGGGTCTCGCACAGGGCTCCTTGGATCTGGGTCGGCCCGTCGGGATTCGGCGCCAACAAGCCATCACACGTGTTGCCGTTGGGAGTGAGCGCGTCGAACATCGCGCCGCACATCGGACCGACTCCGTGGGCGGCCGCCGGTGTTGGCATCGCGATCGCCGGGCATCCGTCGACCGTGGTCCAGTCCGCACCATCGGCTTGGGAGACGCCGAACCAGTACGGCCACTGGGTCGCATCGGTCATCCCCATCTCGTGGACGTCGTTGAACACCGCGAGATCCATTCCGCGACGCTGGCAATCGATCCGCGCCGCGGACCAATCACTCGCGCCCAGCGTGGTGGTCGAAACGAAGGTGTAGCGGAGCGGGTCGTCGTAGCCGCCGGGGGCACAACGATCATAGGTCTTCGATACGGGGGGAGCGACCGGGCCGAGATCGAACACGACGTCGCACCCGGACAAAGCTGCTAGAAGCGCAAACAGCTTCACGATTTACCAGCGTGCACGATCGCGACGCACCTCGCCAGAGGATCCTGCGAAACTACCTCACTCTTAACCCAGCTACGGCCGCCATTCGTTGGCGAGCGCACAACTCGACAGCCCTACACGTCGGGCTTCCGCCTCAAAAGCCTGCGCCTTTGCCTCACCAGTGAGCGGCTGTACGCCGGCCAAAAAGTCCCGGGCCTCGTCGGTCTGGATATGAGGGCCGAGCCACATGGCGATGATCGGGGCGCGCTCGTTCTTCGCTAGCTTGTCCGCGTCCGCGAGGTGGATGACATCGCAGATAGACGCAATGTCGTTTCGGTATTTCTCGGTGACGGATTGCTTCGGAGCTTCGCCTTCGCCGTGCTGGCAACCCGCGACGAGCAACAGACACGCGATCCACTTCATGGGCCGGCACTCTGCCATCTTTGCAATCGTTGCGTCCATGCCTTCCGGGACAGCCGATGATGTGGCTAGATTGCGCAATGGCATACGTCGTCGCCGACCCGTGCGTGAAATGCAAGTACACCGACTGCGTCGCGGTGTGCCCTGTCGATTGTTTCTACGAAGGAAAGAACTCGATCGCGATCAATCCCGACGAGTGCATCGATTGCGGCGCTTGCGAGCCCGAATGTCCGACGACCGCGATCTTCGAAGAGAGCGAGCTTCCGGCCAAGTGGCTCGTCTACAAGGACATCAACGCGCTCGTCAGCGGCGCGAAGAAAGCCTCCGAGATCGACGCCGCGTCGTGGCCCGAGCACCTGAAGAGCGCGGCTGCCACGGCCGAGACCTGGCCGAACATCACGGAGCAGAAATCGCCCCTTCCCGGCGCGGATGAAGCCGCGAAGGAAGACAACAAGATCGCCGCGCTGACGCTCGAAGGCGGCAGCTAGCTCTCGTTCGTACGCGCATGCGTACTCGTACTCGTGCTCGTACTCGTACTCGCTGACCTCACCAGCAGAGTCTCGATGAGCTTGGTCAGCATGGAGACGATACGGACGAGGCTTGTTTTGCCCATCCTGACATCGACTGATTCGACCTTTCTGCGCGCGATCAATACGTCCAAACATGCTGCCGATTCCAGAGCCGACCCTCGGGCGATATCAAGGAAGCGAGCACGGTCGAGCAGCGATCGTTTGCCGTTTCCTTCGGCGATATTCAGCGCAACCGAGGTGCTCGACTCGTCGAGATGCTTGATCACGCTCAGCCGAGTACCTTTGAGCCGATCATCGATGAGGGTACCGACCCAGGCCAAAAATTCGATCGAGAGGCGGTAGACGTCCAATTTTTCATGATCGAACTCGGGGTTCATGGGCCTCGCTATCGGACGAGCTCAACGCGGGTTGCGTCGAGTACGAGCACGAGCACGAGTACGAGTACGACCTGAACCAATTCGCGGTGTTGGGTCTGGCTGGACCGCAAAAAACAGCAGCTAGACTTTCTTGAACTTCGAGGTCTCGCCGGCGTGCTCGCTGTGCGTGACCAGGACCGAGCACGGCGCGTGACGGATCGTGCTCTCGGCGACGCTGCCTAGGAGCAGCCGGCGAAACCCACGATGCCCGTGGGTGCCGATCGCGATCAGATCGTGACCGCCGCGCTCCGCGGCGTGGGTGATCACCGACGCGGGCGGACCCTGGATCAGCTCGATGTGGATCGGATGCCCGAGGTTTCCGGAGCTCGCGAGGAGCTTGTCCGCTTGTTCCTTCGCCGACGACAGCACCGCATCGCGGACCGTCGACCACGGAAATCGTCCGGCGCCGAGGATCGAAGCGCCCCACGAGCCCGCGGGCAACTGCCACGCGTGCACGACTTCGATCGGCGCACCCGGCACGGTCAGGGTCGCGGCGTGCTCGAGAGCGCGCGCGGCGGCGGGTGAGAAATCGGTTGCGACCAGCGGCCGCGAGAACGGACTCGGGGCCGAGGTGCCGCGACACACGAGCACGTCACACGGCGCGTGGCGCAGGATCGACTGAGCGACGCTGCCGAGCAGGAACCGCGAGATGCCGGTGTGCCCGTGCGTCCCGACGACGATCAGCTCGGCGTGGCGCTCGGTCGCGACCTGCGCGACGACCTCACCGGCCGGACCGTTCCGGCTCTTCGTCTCGACCGTCAGGCCGCGCGCCTGGATCGCGACGACGCGCTCGGCGAGCCGCTTTGCCTCCTCTGCGCGCACCGCAGCGGAGACTTCGCCGAGCTGCACGAGCACCTCGTTGGTCGCACCTGCGACGGGCGCATCGTCGGCTTGCGCGTGTACGAGCACGAGCTTCGCGCCGTGCAACTGGGCGAGTGCGATCGCGCGATCGAGCGCTTGATCGCTCGGACCCGAGAGGTCGACACCTACGACGATCGTCGTGATCTTCATTGCGGTCGTTTGCCTATCGTGAGCAGCAGATGGGTGGACGTCATCTCGAAGTGGATCGGCAGCTTGCCGCTCCAGTCCGAGTAACCGTAGGTCGCGTCGTACTTCGGCGGACCCAGCAGGTTCGTCAGGCGCAGGCGCACCGCCTCCGCGGTCTCGCGATCCGTGTCGACGCTGACGTCGAGGCCGGTCACCGCGCCGTGATTCACGTAGCTCCTCATGATCGTGGGTCCGCGTCCGCGGCCGAGACCGAGGCCGTACAGGCTCCTCACATAGGCGGCTTCGTCCTCGCCTTGGTTATCCCTCGATGATGGATCGAGCTGGTCGAGCGAGACGACGGCGGGCCCTGTCTTGGCGAACCACGCGTCGGGAGTCGCGTATTGTTCGATCGTGAGCGCACACGCGACGGAGTCGAACGAGGCGCGCTGATGTTTGGCGGGATCGACCCAGATCGAATCAGGCGAACGTCCCCAGGTCTGTTCGAGCCTCTGTTGCACCGCATCGCATTCCTGGAGGATCTCGATCCGCAGGCCACTCGTGTGCTCGCCGTTCGACTGCATCACGTGGATCCGAAATGCATCGTTGTCGGCGTCGCCGATCGCCTCGAACACGGGCTCGCTGGTCACGGCCCCGAGCTCGCTGCCACCGAACAACGAGCCAAGACTCGCAGGAGCTTGACCGAACAAGCCGAGGTCTGACGGATCCTTCATCACACGCCTGATGATGCGGAGATCCGGTTCGGTCAGGGTCTGTTGCTCGAGCGCATTACTGAGCTCGATCGCTTGGTCTTCTTCGCTGACCGTACGTGCACGACTGCGCTCGAACGGATTGGCCTGATCGATCCGGCGCTCGCCGTTGTCGCGGATCGCGAGCCCGAACGGCACCGCGGTGACCACAGACATCACGAGCATCGATGTCGGGATCTTCATCCCGACGACGCTACCATCAGATCTGCGTCCACCCAACGCGGATCTTGGACCTCAGCACGGGGCCGGATGGCAGACGCCCCAGAGGCCGCGGCTGGCGGCCCGCGCCTCCGCTTGCACCGCGAGCAGCTCGTCCGCTCGGTCGTCCCCGTCGGGCGGAATGTGAAGCACGCAGCCGTAACCGCGCTCGACGAGCAACGTGTTCACCTCACGGCCGTCGATGCTGACGTACGCGAGCGTGCGGTCGAATCGATCGGTGCACTGCACGTCGTAACGGAGCTCCACGGTCTTGCCGAGCACGAGATCCGAGTTGAACTGCGCCGCGTTCGCGCCGTAGCAGTCATCGTGACCGTTCGTGATCTCGGGCGTGTTGACGAGCAAGTAGCGAATCTTTGCGCCGCTCGCGAGCTCGACCGTGTCACCGTCGATCACGCGCGTCACGATCGCTTGACTCGGGCCGCACGGCGAAGCGGACGTGCAGCCGGCCGCAAGCGCGAGCACCGGCAGCGATCGCGCTAGCACGCGTTCACCGCTTTCGGCGTGCCCTTGTTCGTCTGATCGCCGAACGGGCTCGTGGCCGGGCAGAAATTCGCGCTCGCATCGTTGCCGGTCGTTGTCAGGCTGCCCGGTTTGGCCTGCGATGACACGCCGTCGGTCGAGGTCGTCCAGGTCACCGCATCGAGCACCGTCGTGCCATCGAGGACCCGCACGTCGCCCGCGCTGTTGACCATCGAGAAGCCGAACGTCGCGTCGACCGCGGGCAGCATGCCGTTGCTGGCGGGATCTGCAGAACGGGCGAACAGCGCGAAGCCGTGCGGTGCGATCGACTTGCACGCCGCCGAGTGAACGACGTCGGGCACGCGCGTATCGCCGGCGCGATCGAGCCCGAGCTCGTTGACGTCGAAGGCCGCCGCGCCCGTGTTCGTGATCTCGAACCATTCCTGCGCCGGCTCGACCTTCGGGTTCGGCATGATCTCGCTGATCACGAGCGCACCGGCCGCGGGCTTCACGATCGCGCGCAGCGTGCCGTTGTCGTCGCACTTCCCGGCCGGCGGCAGCAGCGCGCACTGGCCGTTGACCGCGTTCGGCGTCCCGAAGTCGCCGAGCCCATAGCTCGCGGTCGCGTTGCAGAAGTTCGATTCGGCATCGTTCGAGGTCGCGTCGATCAGATCGGGATCGAGCTGCAACGCCTTGCCGCCGACCGACTTGGTCCACGTGATCGAGTCGACGACCGTCGCGCCGGCGACGATCCGAACATCACCCGGTGCCGCGGCCGAACCCGCGACGAGCGAGAACTTGAACGTGCCGAACACCGAGCCCGCGGGCAGACCACCGTTCTGCGCCGAGTCCGGGGACTTCGCGAACAGCACGTACGTTCCGGCGGTGAGGTGAACGCAGTCGCTCGACGTGATGATGTCGGGTTGGGCCGAATCGCTCGCGCGATCGAGCCCGATCCCGTTGAGGTCGACGTCGCGGATCGCCTTGGCCTCGATCCATTCACCGACCGCGTCGCTGGCCTTCGTCGGGCTCGGCATCACCTCCGTGATCACGAGATCGCCTGCACTCGCGGGCACGACATCGCGCGGCGTGCCGCTGTCGTTGCACTGGCCGCTGATCACCGGCACGCAATCGTTGTCCTGGCCCGGGGTGCCGAAATTGCCGGCCTCGAACTCGCTGTCCTTGCCCTCGCACCAATTGATCGGATCATCGTTGAACGTGTAATCGGGAGGATTGGCCGCCGATAGCTCGCGCGAGTGCCCGACCTTGACGTGATCGTAGGTCGCCGAGTCGATCTCGGCGGCGCCGCACTGCAGTGCGAGCTTGCCGCCGGCGTCGTTGTAGAGATCGCCGAGGTCGGTGCTGTATCCGTAGTCGACATACGGCGCGACGCGATCCTGCGTCGTATTGCCGAGTGTGAAGAACTGCCCGGGTGCGATCGCGATCTGTCGCATCTTGTGGCTCTGCGCCTGCGAGCCGTCGGGCCGGCTATGCACGATCCGGAGGCCTTGCAGATCGAGCGGCCGATCGGAGGCGTTGTAGATCTCGAACCACTCCCTACCGGCATCCGCGCCACCGCCCGTCGCCTGAAAATTCGAGAACACCTCGGTGATCACGAGATCGCCGGCGATCAGCGGCTCCTTGCACACGGTCGACGTCGCCGTCGGGCCGCACGCGCTCACGAGTGCGATGGCGAGCGCGCGCCAGGTCATGGCTGCTTCAGACCCGGAATGGACGAGAGCTGGATCTGCGACGCTCGCTCGATCTTGATCTCGATCTGCTTTGCGTGGGTGTGCGGGTTCTCGTAGATCGAAGGCACGCCGCTCACTACCACAGGCTCACCTTGCCAAATCGCGATTCCCGACGCTGCTACCAGCTTTTTATCGAAGAAAATCAACGGGAAGTCAGATTTCTGCACGCCCGATAACATCACGCGCGCCGGCCCTTTGTCGGACGTCCGAACGGCGTCCACGATCCCGAGCACGACCACGTCTTTTCCGATGAGAGCCTCGAGGTTCGTGAGTGCATCGGCATGCGTGACATCGATGTAATTCGGGTTGGCCTTCGCGGCGTTCCGAAACTTCTCGATGAAATCACCGCGAGCCGCCCACCACGCCTCGCGTTCGGGATAGTCGGAATACGCCTGCGCACCGGGCGCCCAGATCCCGAGCTGGTTCGCTTTGGCCTGCGCTTCAGCCTCGACAAACTCCTGGTGGAACCGGCGTGATCGACCGTATTTCGGGAAGTACGGCGCCATCCCCGCGCGCACCGCTTCGACGTTGTAGTTGACCCACTGTCCGTCTTTCTTCACGAACACGTAGGCGAGGTAGCGGTCGTAGCGATCGCGGATCTCCTGCGGATCGTCGCGCTCGAGCCGGACCTTGTCGACACCGTCGAAGAACTTGATCGCGAACTCCTTCGCCTGTTCGCCGAGTGGCGTCGCGAACTTGGCAGGGCGCAGCTTGTCTCCGCGCTTTGCCGTCTTGTACGAGTCCCATCCGGCTTCGAACGCGCGACGATCCGCCTTGGACTTGAACGTCTCCTCCGCATCGAAGCCGAGCAGCCGGAGTGAAGCGTCGAGTCCGGCGACGCGGATCGTGTCGCCGTCGGTGACCTTCGTCAGTGCGAGCTCGCCGATCGCGAGATCGGACGCCGCAGGCTGCGATGCCTTTGCCGGTTTGGGCGAATCGTGATCGGCGGCCGCGTGGCCGCACGCCACGAGCAGGGCCATCGCAAGGCTGATCTTGGCGCTCGGGGACATCCCTTGAAGCTACCTGAAGGACCCGACATTGAACGGGTCGTTTCGAGATCACGCGAGCTTCACGATGACTACGACAAAGCGGGCTCGAGATAGATCACGCACTCGTACGGCACCGCCTTCTTGATCCGGCGCTTCGCGGCGGCGATCGCCCGCGCGATGTCGGAGGCGTCGGCGGCTTCGTCCACCGCGATCCGCGCAGCGACGAGCAGCAGCTCGGGCCCGAGGTGCTGCGTGCGCAGATCGAGGATCTGCTCGATCGTGTCGCCGTCGGTGAGCGAGCGTTCGATCGCCTGATGAACCGGTGGATGAGCGGCCTCGCCGATCAGCAAGCTGCGGGTCTTCGCGGCGAGCACGATCGAGATGCACACCATGAGGGCGCCGATCGCGATCGTCGCGAAGCCGTCCCACCGCGCGTTGCCGGTGACCACGGTCGCGATCACACCCGCCATCGCGAAGCTGAGGCCGACGAGCGCGCTCAGATCTTCGAGCAGCACGACGACGAGCTCGGGTGTCTTCGCGTGCTTGATGAACGTGCCGACCGATGGATTGCCTTGCGTCGCGGCAGATCGCTTGACCGCGGTTCGCAGCGCGAAGCCCTCGAAGATCATCGCGACGACGAGCACCGCGATCGCCCACCCCGGATAAAAGATCGGCTCTGGATCGCGCAGCTTCTCGATCCCCCGCCACAACGCGAACGCGCCACTGCCGAAGAATAGAAAGATCGCGACGACGAACGCGAACACGTAACGATTGCGCGCGTAGCCGAACGGATGCATGCGCGTTGGCTCTTGCACCGCCTGCCGGCCACCGACGATCAGGAGCACCTCGTTCACGGAATCCGCGAGCGAGTGCACCGCCTCGGCCAGCATCGACGACGATCGCGTGAACAGATACGCGATGATCTTGCTCACCGCGACGGCGACGTTCGCGGCGAGTGCGGTCAGCACTGCGATCGAGCTCGCCTTGTTGCGCTCGTCGGATTGTTTGCTCATGCGGGCTCACCCGTCGAGGCTGACCGGACCTGGGCCGTGATACATGATGAGCAACGCGGCGCCGGCGAGGGCCGTGTTCTTCATGAACATCACCTTCTGAAGCATCGCCATCTGGGGATCGTGTAACCCCCAGAACTGATGCATGGTCAGCGTGACGGGGACGAGAAACAGCAGCAGCAGAAACGCGCCGAAGCGTGCTCGATAGCCGAGCAAGACGCTGAGACCTCCGACCATGGAGAGAATCCCGGAGAGCGGGACTAACACCGTGGCGAGCGGCACACCGTGCGCGGATGCCTGGGCGATCGTGGCGCCCGAGAAATGGCCGAACACCGCGGTGATAAAGATCAACGAGAACAGAGCACGGCCGACCGGGACCAGGGCGCGCATGGCGATTACTCGTGCAACCGATATGCCCGTGGCTTTTGGCGGGGTCTCGCGCGATGCTCGCGGTTGAATGACGGTCGGCGGCGCGCCTTCGCAAGACTCTGCCCCGGCTGCGATGGATCCGCGCACACCGGCGTTCGTGCTGTGTGTCTGCGCGATCGTGATCCTGGTCGCGATCTTCACGAAGAGCTGGGCGACGGCGGGAAAAGGCATCGGCCTTGGACCGAGCGGCGTCGAGGTGTGTTTCGGCTTTGGCGCCGCGTGCCACGACATGCCCTGGCGCGGGCTATCGGGCGACATCGCCGTGTTCGCGACGTTCGCGCTGATCTCCGGCATCGCGGCCGCGATCGCGTGCGCCGGTTTCGGCGGACTGTTTCTCGCGACCCGGCAAGACAAGCTCCCGCAGGTGAAGCTCGGGAAGTACGCGCTCGTGACCTCGGCCGTCGCGATGACGGTGTTCGAGATTCGCGTGCTCGCGGCAGGTCACGACCTCAGCTGGGGAGTGTTTCCGGCGCTCGCGAGCGTGGTCACCGGCATCGTGATGTTGCGCAAGCTTGCGCCGCACCTGCGCGTGGAGCGGCCGATCGCGATGGCGATCGCGCCTCCGATCCCACAACCGGCACCCGTGGCGGCCTCCGCCGAGACGCGTTCGTGTCCGCGATGTGGAACACGCCTCGCTTATATTTCGGAGAAGCAGCAGTGGTTCTGCGTTCGCGAGCAGGAGTACGTGTGACGCGCGAGCTCCGGATCGTGGGAGCGGTCCCGGCAGAGGGCATCGTGCGCCTCGGATCGGTCACCGAGCTCGACACGCTCGAGGAGGTGCTGCACTGGGGACACGCGCAGCAACCACCCTGCGACGTCATCGACGTGATCGTGCAAGACGAATTCACGCATGACGTGCTCGTCAGAGCTCCGGCTGGATACTTGTGCTTCGATACGACGTGACTCGGTGGCGTCAACGCGATCTCCGTGTGGGATCATCTGCCAAGTGTCGACGAGCTGCTCGACGATCGGATCGCGCGCGGCTGGGTCGCGGTCCCGACGGGCACCGTCGACGGTCCGGTCGTCCTCGGTCACGCGGCGTGCCGATTCAAATGATCAGCGCGTCGAGATGAACAGATCTTTGGTGCCGCCGGCGGGCCGCACGGAGGCGAACACGAACGTCGTCTGATCCGCCGACATCCACGGATCCTCGTTGTCCGCCGACATGCCGAACTCGGTGACCATGACGGGTGTCGACCAAGGTGACGCGACCGACGTCCGAGTCGCCGTGTAGAGCTGCGTGCTCGCCGCGGCGGTCCGGTTCGACGCGAAGTACACGGTGAGGCAGTCGTTCGACAGGAACGTCGAGATCTCGCTGGCCGTCGAATTGAGCTCCGTCACGAGCGTGCCGGCGCCGGCACCGAGCTGGCCTTGATACAGGTCCTGGCCGTTCGCGCCGTTCGCGCGGCTGACCATGAAGTAGCCACCGCTGCAGACGGCCAGCCACTTCTCGTAATTTGCGGTGCTGATGACGGGCACCAGCGTTGCCGCGCCCCACGGCATGCCGACCGCCGTGCGGGTGGCCGAGTAGATGTCTCCACCGCGTCCGAAATACAGCGTCAGATCGTCCGGCGACAGCCGCGGGCTCTCTTCCGCGGCGGTCGTCGTGTTGAACGGCAGCGCCTGCTTCGGACCCCACGCGGCCTGCGGGGTCGCGCGGGTCATCATGTAGAGATCCTTCGTCGCATTCGCGATGCCGAAGTAGAGCTCGGTCTGCGTCGACGACAGGGTCACGTCATCTTCGTTGAGCACGGCGTCGCTCGCGCCGTTGATCGGCGTCGGTGTAGACCACATGCCGAGCACACGTGCGTCGGCACCGCCGTCGATCATGTGTTGCTGGGTCGCGTCGAGCGCACCCCCATCCACCGGGCCGTCCGCCAGCTTGGCGTTGCAGCCCGCCAGCAGCAGCGCGAGAACGATGCGCCTGGCCATGGTCCCATCATAACCGACAGGAGGGGCGACAAGCGCAGAATGTGAGCGCCCCTTGGCCGCTAGCGTTCTTGGACGCTTAGCGGCACGGGAGCGCACCAATTGCATCGATCTCGTTCCATCCCGCGACCTTGGCCGATCCGAGCGTGATGCGCGCCGCGACCACCGGCTCGTTCGTGCACGCCGTTCCATAGGTGGTGATCGCGCTGCCGGCTGCATTCGCGCCGGCGGCGGCTCGACCGAGGTGCAGGTGCCGACCGCTCGTCGTGATCACTTCGACGTCCTCGATCGCGCCTGGGTTGAGCGTCTCGTAGATCCGCAGCTCGCGCATGCGCTGTGGTTGCGCGAACCCGACCTCGATGAATTCGGTCGTGGCATCGGCGTCACGCGAAGCCCATGCACGCGCGTCATCGCCGGCCGCGGGGTACACGTCGGGCGCACCGAGGACCTGCGTCGCGGCCCACCGCGTCGAGCTGTACTCCGACGAGAAGCCGCGCACCGTGCTCGCCCATTGCGGCGCCGGTGGCGCCGGCGGGAGATCGACTCCGATCAGCAAGCGATAATCCGCGAGCGAGATGCGATGATGCTCGAGATCCTCGCAAGCCATCGCGCGCATCGCGACCGCGTCCGTCGACTCGACACCCGGCGGCAGCGCGCACGGATCGTGGCGGAGCACGAACAGCCCGGCGAGACCTGCCGACGCCAGCGTTGCGAGCGTCGCAAGTGCGGCCGAGGCCAGCGCCACCGTGAGGGTTCGGGTGTGCGGCGCGAGACCGCGCGATGGGAGAAACGTCATTGCGTTTCCCAACGCACGAACGCGTGCGAAGTTCAGTGGGTTAGGGCAAACTGCCCCAAGTGTGGTGTGGCTTTCACAGGCGTACGCTTCACGATGGGCAGCGAATCAGGCGTAACTTTTAACGTATCTGGCTGGTCCCGAGTTTGCTCCTATGACCGGTCCTGAGGAGGAATCGCTATGAAGCTTAAGAATGGTTTCGGTAGTCTGATCCTGGCCGCGACGATCACGTCGGCCGGGGGATGCGTCGTCACGGCACATGGTCACATCGCCGAACCTGTCGCGGTCGTCGAAGTCGACGAAGAGCCGCCACCGCCTCGCGCGGTCGTTTACGAGACGCGGCCCGGCTTCGTGTTCATCCAAGGTCGATGGACCCGCAACGGCCGCAACTGGGCCTGGCGCGATGGTTACTGGGAGCGCGAGCGCGCGGGTTACGCGTGGGAGCAGGGCCGGTGGGAGAACCGCGGCCGCAGCCACGTGTGGGTGGAAGGCGGCTGGCGCGCGGGGGGGCAGCCTGCGGTTCGCGATCATCGCGAAGATCATCGCGAAGAGCGGCATGAAGACCATCGCGGACCGGTCGTTCGCGACCATCGCTGAGGTGTGAGCGCGCTGCGGTGATGGCATAGTCGCCGCGTGAAGCGCCTCGCTGTTCTCGTGATCGCTGCGGCGTGCAGCAATGGCTCCGCAACACCGCAGCCGCGTCCGAAAGATGCCAGCGTCGCCGATGCCAACCTGGCGAAGCTCGCGACGAAGGATCTCTACGTCGTGTCGTGCGCGCCCTGTCACGGCGTGGATGCGAAGGGCTACAAGGCTGATCACGCGCCGTCGCTGATCAATCCGACTTTTCTCGAGAGTGCGACCGACGAGTATCTGCAGCGATCGATCGGCCTCGGTCGCCCGGGCACGTCGATGGCGGGATATAGCAAGGCGATCGGCGGCCCGCTCGATGACGCCGCGATCGCGCGACTGACCGCGTGGTTGCGCGCGCAGGGTCCCGCGGCGAAAGCACTGCCGGCGGCGGCAGCGGGCGATCCCGCACGCGGCGCGCCGATCTACGTGAAGACCTGCCAGAAGTGCCACGGCGATCAGACGACGCGCGGCGAAGGCGTGCATCTCGCGAACGCCAGGTTTCTCGACGTCGCGACCGACTCGTTCATTCGCTACGCGATCGTCAACGGCCGGCCTGGTACGCCGATGGAGAAAGCGAAGCTGACCGACGCGGAGATCGACGATGTGGTCGCTTACGTGCGCAGCTTCGGCAAGCCGCCAGAGGCCGGACAGCTGGCGCCGCCGACGGGCAAAGAGCCGCTCGTGATCAATCCCGGTGGCAAGGATCCGCAGTGGAAGCTACGCGCCGATCCGTGCCCGCCCGCGGGACGCGGCCAACCCGCGTGCAAGGAAGATCCGCGGTTCGTGTCGATCGATCAGGTGAAGCAGGCACTCCAAGACAAACGCAAGATGATCATCATCGACGCGCGACCTGCATCGGACTGGATGCGCGTGCACGTGACCGGCGCGGTCTCGATCCCGTACATGGAGCTGAAGCGGCTCGACGAGATGCCCAAAGACGGCACCTGGGCGGTCGCGTACTGTGCTTGCCCGCATCACCTCTCCGGGATCGTCGTCGACGAGCTGCGCAAGCGCGGCTACAAGCACGCGGTCGTGCTCGATGAAGGCATCCTCGAATGGCATCGCCGCGGCTATCCGGTCGTCGCGGCACCCGGCGTGACCGCGCCACCGAAAGAGCCGGTGATGGCGCCGGGCACGATTCCGTAGCGGTCAGTGCTTCGCGGCGTGCCACGCGGCGAGCACCTTCGCCTCTTTGTCGGGCTTGATTCCCGTCGAGCGAACCTTCGCGCGCTCGTCGGCCGGTAGCGTCTCGAGCCAGGCGAGCGTGTCGCGTGCGGTCTCGAGGACGGGGCGGAACTTCATGCCGGCGGCGACGCCGCGCGCGTTCGCCATCGTCCCGAAGCCAGCGTCTTCGCCTGTGTTGTCGATCCACATCGGCATGTCGCTCCAGCCCGAGACCTCGTGTGCCGTGAGGAACTTGCCGTCGACCCACGTGATCTTCGCCTTGTTGCCGGCAGCCTCGTTGCAGCGGTCGAGCACTGCTTTCATCGTGATCGGCTTGCCGGGTCCGAGCGCGTTGTACGTGCCGAACGTCTGGTTCTCGATCGCGTGAATGATCCACTCGCCGAGATCGCGGCCGTCGATGTACTGCGCCGGTGTCGTGCCGTCGCCGGGACCGATCACTTCGCCGCCATCGGCCATGCGAGAGGGCCAGTGGGTGAACCGTCCCGTTGGATCACCGGGGCCGATGATCAGTCCCGAGCGGACGTTCGTGACCTTGCCGGGCATCGCGGTTTCGGCGGCCTTCTCGGACAGGGCCTTGAGCGCACCGTAGTTCTTGCCAACATCTTCGTTGGTCGGATCGTCGAGCGTCTGCACCGGAGCGGATTCGTCGCCGCCGATCGGAAACGGATCCTTGTAGACGGAGATCGTCGAGATGAACACGTACTGGCCGACGTTGGGCGCGAGGAGCTCCGCCGACAGCTTGACGATCCGCGGGACGTAGCCCGATGGATCGACGACGGCGTCCCACGTGCGGCCCTTCAGCGCGTCGAGCTTGCCGTCGCGATCGCCCTGCAGCTTCTCGATATCGGGGAACAATCCGGGGTGCGTCTTGCCGCGGTTGAACAGCGTCAGCGTGTGACCGCGCGCGACCGCGGCTTTGACGACATGCGGTCCCAAGAAGCCGGTGCCACCGAGCACGAGGATCGACTTCTTCACGGGCGGCGCGGGCGCGGGTTTGGGCGTGGTCTCGGACATGGCAGTGGACCGTTTCTCGTGCGAGCTGCAGGCAGCAGCAGCGGCAGCGGCGAGAGAGCCAACGACGAAGCGACGGCGACCGATGATCACGAGAGCGACTCCTGTGATGCATTAGCACGGCGAAAGCCGATCCCGAGACCATGGCGAGCACGAGCCAGACCGCGGCGAGCGGGATCATCGCGGCAACGAGCGCGGTCGTTCCAGCGCCGATCGCCGGGAGGCCGCGGTCGAGCCAGCTCGAGCCGCAATCGATCACTCGTGTGGATCACGCAAGTCTGCGACCCGCTGCGACAGCGTGCGACTTTGCGAACCGCCGAGAGGGTCCACCGCGCGTCACTTTCTTGGCGCATGTCGCCGTGAGCGCGCGGGTGCCGAGGGTTCCGCCGGTGCATCTCTCTCGATCCACGACGGCGTCGCGGCGTGAGGGAGATCGAGCGGCGCTGCAGGTTCAGAGGCTGGTCGTGGGCGCGACGGTGATGCCGCGGCATGTCCGGAGGGGGATGCACCGCCAAGCGCGTACGAGATCCACGCCTGGACGACGCGCACATCGGGGCCGGATGTCGCGGCTGCCGGTGCCGGTGGGTTCGCTGCCGAGGCGACGAGCGCACCGAACACCCAAGACGCACCGACGACGACGGGACCGGTCGCGTACGTCGCGCTGATCCCGGCGGGAATCTGCCAGGTCTTTGCGAATCCCGAGACCGGACCCTTGATGCCGCTGCCGAGGGCGACCGTCACGTGGTCGGCGAGCTTGACCCCGAGCCCGACCGGCACGTAGAGCACGTCGGTGTTTGGCGTCATCGCTTCGTTGCGCTTGGTCATGGCGATGAACACCGACGGTGTGGTCGTGACGGAAACCCTTCCGGCGAGGTATCGCGCCTTGAACCCGATCTTGACGTCGTAGAATCGGCGGTCGATGTTCACCGCCTCGAGACCGCCACCGGCGACGAAGGCCAGCGGACCTCGCAGCACCGCGCCCCAGGCTTCCCAGCCGATGTTGTTGTAGAGCTTCGCGCATCCGCCGGTCGTGGCGGTCACGCACAGACCACCGCCGGCGCTGCCGCGAAATCCAGTCGTCGCGTACCGCGAGTGCACGAGGCCGAGCGTCAGGCGCGGGCTGACGCCGACCCAGAGGTCGGGCGCGATCGCGATCGGCTTGGCCGCGCGCCCCGACGACATCCCGAGCTCGAGCGTGGCGTCGAAGCGAAGCGTTCCCTCGCGCAAGATCCATGGCGCGATCGGCGCGGGCGCGGCAGGAGGCGGAGCGATCACGGCCGCGGCCTCCGGTGCGGGCACCGAGGTAGACGCAGGTGCACCGCTCGACGAGGGCGGTGCGATCGGCGAGTGCTTACGGTTGGATGGTTCCGCGCGGGCGGACACCGAGGCAACCAGACCGATGAGGATGAGGTGCTTCAAGACAACTTTACGGCCAAGGCGTCTTCGGCCATCTCTTCGAACGTCATGCGCTGGCTGCGTGCGAGCTCGTCGGCCGTGAACAGAAACTTCGCGGCGCGATCTTCGGCGCCGAGCATGCGGAGCAGCACGCGCCCGAACAGTTTACCGCCGATCGGGTGATTGTAGACGCTCTGCATCGCGATCATGAATCGCGAGAACGGCAGGCGCGCGACGGTCGGCTTGCGCATGACGAGCTGCACGCGCTTGAACGCTTCTTTGAGGCGCTGGCCGCTCGGATCCGTCAGATCCATCGGTGCGAGAAACACTTCCTGAAGAAACGGCTTCGCGTACCACATCATCGTGAACAGAGAGCGCGCACCGCTCGCGAGCTGCCGCACGGTCATCCGGCGGCGTTTGGCGACTTCCGCCTGGTACTCGTCCGACGCGTACTTCTCGGTCATGTGGAAGTCGATCGCGATGTGACGCGATTCGTCGCGATTGATCAGGTGCATCGCACGATGGCTCATCTCGTCGGCGACGTAATCGTCGAGGGAGCGCAGCAACGCGACATCGAGGATCAATTCGCCGGAGGTGATGTACGCGTTCGCGATCTCGGGCGACGTGTTCTGGACGACCTCGAGGAAGTGCGGGCGAAACGCGGTGAGCGAAGGACTCTCGACGTACGCGCGATAATGATGGACGTCGTAGTGCTTCGCGAGCCGCGCCGCGACGGCAGCGTGACGTTTCTCGTCGGCGACGAACGTCGAGAAGATCTTCATCAGGATCGGATCGTCGGTCTTCCGGCGCTGCACCTCGAACAACGCGCCGGCGAGCTTCTCGATCCCGGACATGTCGATGAAGTACTGAACGACCGCTTCTTCCTTTTCGCGCGGAAGCTCGGGCGGCGGTAGCGACCAGTCGAGGTCGTCGATCGACCACTGGTCGCGCACGCATTTGTCGAGCATCCGCCCCAGGTCCATGGCGGTATTTTACTGCATACTGCCCGCATGGTGACGCGCGCCGTCCGCATCGCGCTAACACCGCTGGCCTGCGTGGCATTTGTCGCATGCAGCGGTGACGAGCCGTCACCTGGGCGCACGCTGGAGACGATCAAGCAGCACGGCGAGATCACCTGGGGCGCCGATCGCGCAGGTGGCGAGCCTTACGTCTACGAAGATCCCAATAACCGAAATCACATCATCGGCTTCGAGGTCGACATCATGGAGGCCGTCGCGCGCCGGCTCGGGGTCAAGGCGCGGATGGTCCAGTACAACTGGTCTAACCTGGTGCCATCTCTCGAGCGCGGTGACTTCGATATCGTGATGAACGGTCTCGAGGCGACAGCGGATCGCCGAGAGCGGATCCTGCTGTCGGAGCCGTACTTCACGTACGCCGAAACGCTGACGGTTCCAAGCGACAGCAAGATCCTGTCGATCTTCGAGCTCGCAGGGAAGCGCGTAGGGACGCTCAACCAGACGTTCGCGGATGACATCCTACGGATGCTGCCGGCGATCGATCGCAAGATCTACGAAGGCAACGAAGAGCCGTATCGCGATCTCGAGAACGGACGCGCCGATGCGGTGCTCCTCGATAACATCATCGCCGAACGCTACGGCTGCACGCCGGAACATCCGAAGCTCAAGTGCGTTCACTACGATGTCGCGCGGGGGAATTATGTCATCGGCATGCGCAAGGGCGATCAAGCGCTCAAGCGCGCGATCGATGAAGCGCTCGCGGCGATGCGTGCCGACGGCGAGCTCGAACGGATCTTGCGCAAGGCGCAGCTGTGGGACGAGCGCCAGGCGCAAGACGCTTCGCTGACCGCGTCGTCCCTGCCGGTTCCGACGTTCGACTGGGAGATGACGAAGCAGTTCTTGTGGGCCGCGACCGTGACGCTCGAGATCTCGGTGCTCGCGTTTCTGCTCGCGGTCCCGATCGGTCTCCTGCTCGCGATCGCGCGCGTCTACGGCGGGAAGGTCGCGGCGACCGCGGCGCGGATCTATATCGAGCTGTTTCGCGGCACGCCGGTGCTGCTCCAGCTCTACGTCCTCTATTACGGGCTCGGGCCGTTTTACAGCCTCGGACCGATGCAGGCCGCGATCATCGGGCTCGGTCTCAACTACGGCGCATACGAAGCCGAGGTCTATCGTGGCGCGATCCTCGCGATCCCGCGCGGCCAGACCGAGGCCGCCAAAGCGCTCGGCATGCGGCCGGGGCAGATCCTGCGTCACGTGCTGCTGCCGCAAGCGCTGCGGCTCGCGTTGCCGCCGATGACCAATGACTTCGTGTCGATGTTGAAGGACTCGTCGCTCGTCAGCGTGATCACGGTGATCGAGCTGACGAAGCGGATGACGATCGCCGGCGTCGACATGCGCGGCTGGCTGGTCCCGGGCATCGCATGCGCGCTGCTCTATCTCGCGCTGAGCTTCCCGCTGTCCGAGATGGCGCGGCGGCTCGAGAGGAGGCTGTCTCGTGATCAGCGTCCGCAAGCTCTCTAAGCGACACGGCGGCGTCCCGGTGCTGCGCGATGTCAGCGCGGAGATCACCAAAGGCGAGACGATCGCGATCGTTGGACCGTCGGGCGGTGGCAAGTCGACGCTGCTGCGTTGCCTCAACTACCTCGAGAGCTTCGATTCAGGCGAGGTCCGGATCGCGGACGTCGACCTGCGGCCCGGGATGGTCGGCCGCGACGGAGAGACCCTGCGCGCGCTGCGCACGCAAGTCGGGATGGTGTTCCAGCAGTTCAATCTGTTTCCGCATCTGTCGGCGATCGACAACATCACGCTCGCACCGCGGATCGTTCGCAAGCTCGAGCGAGGAGCCGCCGAGAAGCGGGCGCGCGAGCTCCTGGCGCGCGTCGGCCTCGCGGATCGCGCCGGCGCATTCCCGCACGAGCTGTCAGGCGGCCAGCAGCAGCGCATCGCGATCGCGCGCGCGCTCGCACAGGATCCGCAGGTGCTGCTGTTCGACGAGCCGACGAGCGCACTCGATCCGGAGATGCGCGACGAGGTGATGAAGGTGATCCGCGATCTGGCTGCGACCGGCATGACGCTGCTCGTGGTCACCCACGAGATGCAGTTCGCCAGCGACATCGCCTCGCGGGTCTGGGTGATCGATCGCGGCACGATCGCCGAGGACGGTCCGCCGTCGGAGGTCGTCGACAAACCGCAGACGAGCGTCGCGAAGGAATTCTTCGGACGCCTGCGCCGTCACTCTTCTTAGATACCTCGTCGTGCACCATGCTCAGGGCGCGTCGTCTTGAATCTCCAGCGTCGCCTCGGGATCGAAAGAGTAGGTCGAGGTCTCCTCTTCGAGGTCGGGGTCCTCTTCGATCGCGAACAACACGCGCGTCACTTCTTCGGTGTCGTCGTCGGCGAGCCAGGGGAGCGTCTCGGCTTGGTCTTGCTTGCTCATGACTACCTCGCTCCCGCGATCGAGCGGGCGGTGATGCTGCTGCCGTTGTCGCTGACCGTGCGCGCGCCCGCCGGAGCCGGCCCGCACTTCTGTGTGGTGGCATCGCAGATCGACGCCACATTCGAGCAATCGTAATCGACGACGCATGCAGCACCGTCCGCGATGGTGCCGACCAGCACCGTGTCGCACGCCGCAGGCATCGTCGGTCCATTCATCCAGAACGCCGCGCAGGTCCCGAACGCGACGCCCGCCAGGCATTGCTGCGCCGCACTCGAGTCGTAGTGGATCTTGCCCGCGGTGATCTCGGCCTCGACGGTCGCCGGCATCTCTTGAGCGGCCGAATCGGAGTAGCACGCGCTCGCGGACGCACCGAATGCCTGGGTAAACGTCACGCCCGCATTCGTCGGAAAGCTCGCCTTACAGGTGAAGGCCTCGTCGCAATACTTCATGTCCATCTGGGCGAGGTACTGCGTCGCGCTCATCCCGCCGCCGCCTCCTCCGCCGCTACCGCTACCGCTACCGCTGCCGCTGCCGCTGCCTCCCCCTCCACCGCCGCCGCCGCCTCCTCCTCCTCCGCCACCGCCGGCGTTGGGTGCATCACCGACGCAAGCGCCGAGGACACAGAGAGACGCGAGGAGGATCTTTCCGAGGCGGTCGGGCAGCAATCGCTGGTTGGTCATGGAGGACCGGAGTTGCAACGCGACGGCCAACCCGTGGGAAGCTCAAAACGGTTCGCGATCGTGCAACATCGCGCCTTGCCTGAGATCCGCGCTGCGCACGTCGTGCAACGAGATGCGCGAACGACGCCGCGCCCGTCGAGCGGCGCCGGGGATCCGAGCACCGGCTAGAGTCCCAGCCGCCTCTATTCGCCGAACAGCGAGCCCTGAACCGGCGCGGCTGGCGAGACGGGCTCGATGCACTTCGGGTCATCGTGATCGGCCTTGTTGACCCAGGTCGAGACGGCTTCCGCGACCCAGCCCTTCGGGTCTGGCACGGTCAGCAGAGAACGGGCGTGTTTCGGGTCGAGCGTTGGATCGAGCCATGCTGACCACGCGCTGCGATCGAGCACGATCGGCATCCGATCGTGGAACGCCCTCGCGAGCTCGTTCGGCGGTCCGGTCACGATCGTGAAGCTGTGGGTCGTTCCCAACGCGCTGCCACCCCCCAACGCGCTGTCACCCCCGGTTGCGGTCTTCGCGCGCGCCCACAACCCGGCGAACGCGATGAAGCGATGCGGCTGTGGGTGCATCCAGATCGGCTGCTTCTGCTTGCCTTGCGCGAGCCACTCGAAGAAACCATCCGCGGGGACGAGGCACCGCTTGCGCTCGAGCGCGTCGCGAAAGATCCGGTTGGATTCGATCGATTCGACGCGCGCATTGATCATCAGCGGTGGCTTGCTGCCCGGCTTGCTCGCCCAGAACGGCACGAGGCCCCACCGCATCATCTCGATCAGGCGCTGGCCTTCGCGCATGATCACGACCGGCGCTGCCTGCGTCGGCGCGACGTTGAAGCGCGGCTTCCACCACTCGTTCTTCGGCGCTTCCGGATCGAGCGCGGCCTCGAGATCCTCGACGAGGCCTTCCTGCGTCGTCAGCGTGTAGCGGCCGCACATCCTACGTGAGGCGTAGCACGCAGATCTGCAGGTAGCGATCCTGCGGCTGCGCGGCGACGGTCGGATACTCCGGCGGTAAACCGGCCTGCTCGACGATCGCACCGGTACGATTCGCAGCGCGCAGGCCCTTGTGCGCGAGCTTCGCAAGCGAGCCGAGCTCGTGCGTGTTCGCCGCAAGCCACAGCACGCCATCTGGCGGGATCACGCTCGCCGCTTGCTCGATCAACTTCGGATAGTCCCGATCGAGGACCCACGGGGTGCCGCGCGCCGTCGAGAACGTCGGCGGATCGATCAGCACGGTGTCGTAGCGCTCTTTGTCGCGGATCGCGCGCGCGAGATAGCGAACGGCATCACCGGTCTCGAAGCGCCAGCGTTTGTCATCGGGCTGAAGACCCGAACGGCCGAAGTTGCCGCGCGCCCAGGCTTGCACGCCTTCGGAGGTGTCGACGCTCGTCACGGTCTCCGCGCCCGCGCGAGCGCACGTGACGCTGAGCGCACCGGTGTACGAGAACAGATTCAGCACGCGCTTGTTCGCGGCGAACCGGCCGAGGCCGCGGCGCTGCTCGCGCATGTCGGTGAACAGCCCGACGTTGAGCCCGCCGAGCGGATGGATCTCGTACGGGACGCCATGCTCGGTCGCGATCGATTTCTCCGGGACCTTGCCGATGACATCTTGCGTGACGTTGTCGGCGCCGCCGCGCGCGCGCTTCTTGACGACGGCACCGTCGAGCTGCGCGAAGCCGACGATCGCCTCCGCGAGCTGACGCCCGACGGCGAGCAGCGCTTCTCCATAGACGTAGACCACCGCGACCCGACCGAGCACGTCGCACGTGAAGCCGGGCAGGCCGTCGCCCGCGCCGTGGATCAGCCGGTACGCGTGCTCCGGGCCCGGAAGCCCGAGCTGGCGACGCCACGCGAGCGCGCGCTCGACGCGCAGCGCGAGCAAGGCACCGCCGATGCTCGGCAGCCCGTCACTCGGAAGCGCGAGCAGGCGCAAGCGATCGTTCTCGGGATCCGCGATCGCGATGCCGAGCTCCTCGTTGTTCATGTCGATCAGGCGGACGTGCTCGCCGGCCTTGAGGTCGAGCTGCATCCGCGCGGAATCGACATCGCGGCCACCGCCGGCGATGAACGTCGCCGCGTGCGCGGGGACGATAACGTCTTTCACTCGTCGCGCTTGCGAGGACGTGCGATGCCGTACTCGTCGAGCCGGTTGATCAGCGTGCGCCTCGAGATGCCGAGCTGCTCGGCGGCGCGCGTCTGGTTGCCTGCGCACTTGTCGAGCGCTTCGAGGATGCGCTGCTTCTCGAGCTCGGCGACCGTCGCGCGGACCTGGCTCGGCATGTCAGATGAGGACATCGAGCCGGGCGGCGGCGTCATCGTCGGTGACGTGCGCTGCCGGTTTGCGGGACGCCGTTGTTCGTCGATCGTGAGATGGCCGCGCTCGATCACGAGGCCGGGTGCGAGCAACACGGCGCGCTCGCAGGCGTTGCGCAGCTCGCGGATGTTGCCGGGCCAATCGTGCTCGGTGAGCCATGCGCGCGCGTCTTCGGCGAGCACGAACGTGCGGCCGAGCGGGCCGGAGGCCGAGGTCACGAACTGCTCCGCGAGCGGCAAGACCTCTTCTTTGCGCGAGCGCAGCGGCGGGATCGTGAACGTCGCACCGGCGAGCCGGAAGTAGAGATCGCGCCGGAACCTGCCGGCTTCGACCTCGGCGGCTAGATCTTTGTTCGTCGCGGCGATGAACCGAACATCGACCGCGCGCGGAGTCCCCGAGCCGATCCGCCGAACCGCGCCGTCTTCGAGGACGCGCAGCAGCTTGACTTGAAGCGTCTGCGGCAGCTCGGAGACGTCGTTGAGGAATGCGGTGCCGCCGTCGGCGTACTCGATCATCCCGGGCTTGCTCGTACCTTCGTTGCCGAACAGCTCGGCCTCGAGCAACGGCTCGCTGATCGCCGCGCAATTGATTCGCACGAACGCAGCGCCGCGACGTGGCGACATCTCGTGCAGGCGCTCGGCGAACCGCTCCTTGCCGACACCGGTCTCGCCCAGGATCAACACGCTGAGCTTGCCGACCGCGATCCGCGATGCAGATGCTTCGAGCGCTGCGAGCTGCGAAGACTTCGGTGTGGTCTCGCGGCGGGAGCCGGCGCGCGTCTGCAACATCAGCGTCACGCCGCCGACGAGGAACGGGATCCCGATACCGAGGCGAATGCGCTGCTTCTCGGGCAAGCGCACGCTGTCGACGAACGTGCCGTTCGAGCTGCCCATGTCTTCGATCTGGACGTCCGACCCGATCAGCAGATTCGCGTGGTGCCGCGACACCGAACCGGAGTCGATCGCGACATCACATTTCTGTGAACGTCCGACCGTCAGCGTTCCAGCTCCCGGCAACGGAATCACTTGCAGCGATGCGCCGTCGATGACGAGCAGCACTCGGTCGCCGAATGGCGCTTGTCGATCGATCTGCTCGGTCGTGGCGCCGGGATCTTCGTCGGTCATCGTCTCGTTCCCTCCACCGTAGGGTACGGCCGGAAGCTAACCGCGCGCAACTCAAGGCGGACATGTCGTCGTCGCCGGCTCGATTCGACTGTTGGTCACCTTGCGGGGGACCCTGCATTCGATGTCCCGGATGATCTCAGCAAGAGGCCGGGTATCCCTGGGGATGTTGATGAGCCCCGGACTCTGGGTATTGGTCTCGATCTGTCCATCGGGCAAGAACCGAGCGTTCGCGAGGTTGTGGAGCAGATCGAAGCCGAACACGAGGAGCTCCCCCGTGCTTCGGTCCCAGATCGTGAGCGCATTCCGACTGGTCCGCAGGAGGAGCTCGCCCGTCGAATCGAAGCTGGGCGCCGCGCCGTAGGTATCTGCCGCCTCCAGCTGGCGCACGATCTCCCAGGTCTGGGTGTCGATGATCGCGGTCGTGCCGCTCATCAGCTGGGCGGCCATCCAGCGATGGTCAGGGGAAGTGATCAGGAACTCCGCGATCTCCTTGAGATCGAGCGTCTTCGTCACGCGACTCCCCGTGACCACCGTGAGCGTGCCGTCCTTGGCCCCGACCACGGCGGTGCCCGGGATCGCGCCGATCGTATAGGCCTCGCCAACCGGCACCAGCTGTTCCCAGTGGTCGGTCGCAAAGGTCCACCGCCAGAGCGCCTTCTTGGGCTCGAGCACGAACAGATGATCGGCATCTTCGAACGTGGCGACGCCCTTTTGGTCCTTTGCCACCGCGAGAGGCTTGGCATCGGTGTCGAACACCCGGACGCCAAAACCGCCCGACAGCACACCGCGCTGCGATCCCGGGTCGAACGCGATGTCGACGCTGAGATCGCTGACCGGGTAGTCGCCGATGTGATGCCGACCCGTGTAGACGTGGATCACGTCCTTGCAGGTGTACGCGATGCCGATGCCGGCCGCGCCGACCAGCACCGGCTTGCACACCTGCGGTTGCGCGGTCGCCTGGATCGCATTCGCGCGCACGATCGCGAGACTGCCGTCGCTGCCACGCAGCGCGAGCGCATCTCGCGCAATCGCGCCACTCGAGATCTCGACCGCGTGGACCGGCAGCGACGCGACGAGTTGCCCGTCCCGATAATGGCGAACGACGCCGTCATTACCGCCCGTCCAGACCTCGTCACCTCGCAAGTGGATCATCGTCTGCTCCGCTTCGATCATCGTGATCGCGAGCAGCTTGCCGGCGCGGTCGTAGACCGACAGCTCGCGACCCGTCACCGTGCCGACGCGATCGCCGGTAGCCGAGAAGAACACGCCCGAAGCACGCGAGGGTCCGCTCAGCGCCTTCTGCTCGGTCCCGTCACCACTAAACACGTGGAGCTGGTGATCCTCGTCGAAGAAACCGAACACCGAGCCGTCGAGCGAGCCGTCGGCTTGTCCGAACGCCTTCGTCGACAGGATCCGGGTCTCGAGCTTGACGAGGTCGACGAGCACGATGCGCGGCTCGTCGGTGTAGACGACAAACCGTCCCGACCGATCGAAGTGCGGGTCGACGGTGCCGGGGGGCGGAGACAGCGGAATCGAACGGCGCAGCTTGCCATCGAGCGAGTAGATGTTGATGGCGCCGGTCTCGATCACGGTGACCTCGTCGGTCCCGGGACCGAGATGAGCCCCCCACGGCGGACTCTTGGATTTGGTCCGCGTCAGGATCTTGCGGTTCGCGCCGATGTGAAACACCGCCTCGCGTGTGGCCGCGAGGATGCTGTCGTCGGGCAACAGCTGGAGATCGGCCATCGAGTATCCGTCGAGCGCGAGCTCGCCGAGCGGAGCGCCGGTATCCGACCAATAGTGGACGACCCCGGAGGACGAGGCCGCTGCGATCCATCCCGACGGCGAGCCGATCACCGTCGCGATCGATTCTCCGCGCAGGACGACGAGCTGATCGCGCCAGCCGCGACTCGCGATCGAGACCATCGTGCGAAGGCCGACGCTATCGGCACCGCGCTTCATCGCGGCCGCGAAGTAGGCGAGCGCGTCGAGAGCGCGGCCATCGTTGAGCTCGCGCTTGCCCTGCGCGACCAAGCTCGCGGTGAGGCGCTCCTCGGCCAGTTGCTCGGAGGCGTGCGCTTTGAGAGCGCTTTGTTCGGCTTGCGCGCGGCTCTGGTTTGCCGCCACGCCGAGCCAGCCCATGACGGCGGCGATCACGCCGAGGACCGCCATCGCGGCGATCACGAGACCGCGCCGCATTCGACGCGCACGCTGTTGAGCGCGCACGGCTTCGTCGGCGAAGTTGCGCTCGAGCTCGGTCAGCGCCGTCGAGCGCGCGGTCAACCGGCGGAGCTCGGCGAGTGCTTGCCCGCGCCACAACAGATCGGGCCGGCGCCCGGCCTCGTTCCAGCGACGTGCCGCGGCGCCGACGTCACCGAGCAGGGCACGATCGGCGGCGTCTTCGCTGCGCCACCGAGCGAGCCGCGGCCACCGCTCGGCGAGGCACTCGTGGACGATCTCGATC
This sequence comes from Myxococcales bacterium, assembly GCA_028287115.1. GTDB lineage: Bacteria > Myxococcota_A > Polyangia > Haliangiales > Haliangiaceae > JABFXX01. The sequence continues at coordinate 6,333 of JAQBQF010000044.1, read as the reverse complement.
ACGCTTCCGCCTTCGTCATCGCGGATCACGAGCAACCGCGCGTCGATCAGGTGGGCGAGGACGCCGCGCGCGCCCGGCAACTGCTCGAGCTCCGTCCGCAGCGCCGGGATCCGCGTGCCGTCGCTCGCGACCAGCCGCGAGAACAGGTCGCGCACGGTGTCCTGATCGCGGCGTGCGAGGCTCGCGTAGAGCTGATCGGCGTAGGTCGCGAGCGCCCCGGCGACGCCGCCGAGCGCGGCATAGGCTTCGTGGGTGATCTTGCGGTCCTTGCGGTCGCGGGTCTGCCACAGCTGCGACGCGGTGAACGACAGCAGCGGCAGCGAAGCGGGGCGCCCGGCGACCTCGGCGACCATGTCCTCGACGACTTGCGGATCGACCGCCACCGCCGCGCGGCGCGCGGGCTCGACGACGATTCGCCGCAACGCCTCCGGTGCAGGCGCAGCGAGCACGAACACTTCGAACCGGCCGCGGAACGCATCTTGGCTCTCGATCACGGTCGCGAAGTCATCGCGCAACGTGACGACGACGCGGACCGGTGCCGACGGGCCATCGGCGGCAGCGGCGAGCGTCTCGGCGAACCGGCGGCGCTCGGCCGGATCGGTGCACAGCGTCGCGATCTCCTCGAGTTGATCGATGACGATCACGAGGCCGCGTTGCGCGCTCTCTCCGAGCTCGCGCAGCCTGACGACCAGCGAGCTGTCGTCGTGCGAATCGCCGCTGACTTCCGGAAGTGCGGCGAGCGCGTGCATCGGATGACGGCCCGGTCGCATGACTATGATGCGATGGTTCTCGGCGAGTCGCGGCAGCAGGCCGGCGGCGATGAAGGAGCTCTTGCCGACACCCGAAGGGCCGAGCACCGCGAGCAGCGGCGCGCGCACGAGCCGGTTCGCGATCGTCTCGACCTCGCGCTCGCGGCCGACGAAGCGCTCGGCGTCCTCGCTCGTGTATGCGGCGAGGCCGGGATAAGGCGATCGATCATCGGCGGCGTCGTGCGCGGTATCGGAGTCTTCCGTCGACAAGGAAGCGAGGCGCAGCCCGGCCGCGTCGTCATCGCGCTCGAACCCCCACGGCGCTGCGACGAGCCGCGCGGAGCCTCGGCCGCTGCGCCACAGCAGAAATAGCTCGGGCTCGGCGGAAGGCAGGGGCGATGCAACCTGCGCGAGTGGCGAGAGTCGAGCGACGACGTTTCCCGTCGCATCGAGCAGCGCGACCTCACCTTCGGCGAGCGGCGGGCCCCACACCATCACGCGTTCGCGCTCGCGTCGCCTCGCACCTTGCCAGCTCTCCGCGATCTCGCCGGCGAGACCGACGACGAGTTGGTACGCGAGGAGCGGCTCGATCGGACGCAGCGCCTCCGCCGCCGCGATCACGTTCGCGGTCAGCGCGGCCGCCGTGCGCGGGCGATCTCGATCATCGAGACGTGCGGCGAGCTGTGCGAGCGGTTCGACGCCTTCGAGAGCGGCCGCGAGCCCGGGCAACACCGGCGCCGCTGCCGCCGCCGCGCGAGCGAGCTGCAGCCATGGGGCGCCATCATCGCGCCCGATCACCGCGCGCGCACGGTCGCGAACTTCCGGATCGGGACCTTCGCGCGGTGGGAGATTCGACAGTGCGAGCACCGCGAGCCACCGGCAGGTGATCGCGACGAGCTCGCGCAGCGCCGCGTCCGCCTCGACGGTCGTCGTCGCCGTCGAGAGATGTGACACCGCGTCGGCGATCGGTTGTGGTCCCGCGCGCAGCCACGCATCGCGCGTGCTCGGATCGAAGATCGGAACGGTCTCGGGCGCCGACGTTCCGACCGCGCGGCTCACCGCTTCGCCGAACCCGACCGCGGTTTGCCAGCGCGCCTCCGGCCGCTTCTCGAGGGCACGCATCACGGCATCCGCTAGCAACTGCGGGACAAACTCGGGCAGCGGCGGCGGCGCTTGCCGGAGATGCGCATCCCCGAGCTGATGCCGATCCTTCGAATAGAACGGCAACACCCCGGCGATGCAGCGATACGCGAGCACGCCGAGCGCGTAGATATCGGCGCGGCCGTCGACCTCCGCGGGCCGCTCCCACTGCTCCGGTGACATATAGTGAGGCGAGCCGAGCGTGACGCCGTGGCCGGTGAGCTCGCCGGGGCCGGAGCTGGAGAGGGGCGGGGTTGTCCCGACCCTCGGGGACGCCTCGCCACGGTCGTATGCGGCCGAAGCCGCGAGGTCATCATCCTTCGCGATGCCGAGATCGAGGAGCTTTGGCAGCAGCTGACCGGCGCGCTCGATCACCATGACGTTTGCGCCCTTGATATCGCGATGCACGATCGCGAGCTCGTGCGCGGTGTGAACGACCTCGCAGAGCCGCGCGAACAGCGGCGCGAACAGCATCGCCGGCATCGGACCGCGACGCGCGACCAGCTCGTCGAGCGTCATCCCCTTGATGTGCTCCATCGCGATCCACAGCACGCCGTCCGGCTCCGCGCCGAACTGATAGATGTGCGCCGCGTACGGATGATCGAGGCGCGACGCGAGCTTGGCCTCGCGCAAGAATCGCTCGACACGATTCGGCGCGTGCGCGATCTCGTGACGTAGCACCTTGATCACGGCGGTGCGGCCGAGCTGTGTCTGCTCGGCGCGATACACGTCACCCGAGCCGCCTTTGCCGAGCTTCTCGACGATCGTGAACTTGCCGAGCGCACGGCCGATCAGATCGGGGACGACAGATCGCGGTGTCGCCGGTGCCGCGGGCGCCGTCGCGCTCGCCGGCAAGATCTCCGTTGACGGATCTTCGGGCGCGGCCACCACCCGTGAGTCTACGGGATCTGTCTCGTGCTCGTGCTCGTACTCGTACTCGTACTCGCCGGGCTCCCCAAGTGGGCGCGAGGACGCGTCTCTCGTGAGCGGATCGCATCAAGCCGGCTGGTAGGATCGCGAACGTCACTGCGTGCTGGCCGATCGATCCCGAGCGCGGTCGACTCGAGTCCAGGCCCGGGCGTCATCGAGTACGAGCACGAGTACGAGTACGATCTCGAACCAATTCAGGGCATTGGCTTACGCGCGGATCGCTTCGCGGCGGTTCTGCTGGGCCTTGAGCACGACGTACGCGGTCATGTTGACGATCTCGTCGACCGTGACCTCGTTCTGGAGCGCGACGCACGGCCTCGATAGTCCGAGCATGATCGGCCCCATCGCGGACGCGCCGCCGAGGACCTTGAGCGTCTGATACGTCGCGTTGGCAGCGGCGAGCGTCGGAAACACGAGCATGTTCGCGGCTCGGGTCAGCCGCGAGAACCCGAAGTATTGATGCCGGCGCTCCGGGTCGAGTGCCATCTCCGGTTGCATCTCGCCGTCGATCTCGAGCTCGGGCCGTCGCCGCCGCACGATCTCGATCGCCTGCTGGATCTTCGTGACCTCGGGATGCTTGACCGACCCGAAGTTCGAATACGAGATCATCGCGACGCGCGGCACGACGCCGAAACCTTGCACCGCCTCCGCCATCTGCATCGTGATGTCGGCGAGCGTCTCGGCATCGGGGTCGATGTTGAACACGGTGTCGCCGAAGAACTTCACCGAGTTCTGGAGCACCATCATGTACATGCCGACCGCGACCTTGCAGCCCGGCGACAGGCCGAAGATCTCGAGCGGCGGCCGCACGGTCTCGGGATAGTTGAGGCGCAAGCCGGTCACCATGCCGTCCGCGTCACCGCGATCGACCATGATCGCGGCGTAGTAATCGCTCTTCTGGAGCAGCGCCTGCGCCGCGAACGACGTCAGGCCTTTGCGCTGGCGAAGCTGATAGAGCCGCTCGACGTAGCTCGGGTTGTTCTCGGTGTGCGGGTCGATGATCTCGGTACCCGCGTCGAGGAAATCGAGTGACATCTCCTCGCACATCCGCCTGATCTCGTGCGGCCGGCCGAGGAGCACGGGCTTGGCGATGCCTTCTTCGACGATCTGCTGGACGGCGCGGAGCAGCCGCGGATTGGCGGCGTGCGGGAACGCGATGCGCTTGGGGTCGCGCCGCGCTTCCTTCCCGATCGTCCGCATGATCGAGTACGCCGCGTTCGAGCTCTTGAACATCAACTTCTCGCGGTACTCGCCGACGTCGAACTTGATCCGGGCGACGCCCGATTCCATCGCCGCCTGCGCGACCGCGGGTGCGACCCACCACAGCGCGCGCGGATCGAACGGCTTTGGAATGAAGTAGTCGGGCCCCATCTTCAGCGACTTTCCGCCGTACGCCATGATCACGGAGTCGGGTACCGGCTCGCGCGTCAGTTGCGCGAGGGCACGAGCCGCGGCGAGCTTCATCGCTTCGGAGACCGCGCTCGCGCGGCAGTCGAGCGCGCCGCGGAAGATGTACGGGAACCCGAGGACGTTATTGACCTGGTTTGGATAGTCGGACCGTCCGGTCGCGACGAGTGCATCGGGCCGCGCCGCGATCGCCTCGGGATACGAGATCTCCGGATCGGGGTTTGCGAGCGCGAAGACGATCGGACGTTCGGCCATCGTCTTCAGCATCTCGCCCGTCACGGTCCCGGCGACCGACACGCCCATGAACATGTCCGCACCGCGCATCGCGTCGGCGAGTGTGCGGCGACCGTCGTCTGCGACCGCGCACTTCAGCTTCTGTCGGTTCAGGTCGGTGCGGCCCGTGTGGATCACGCCTTTTGAATCGACGAGTACAACGTTCCGCTGCTGCATGCCGAGCTTGCAGAAGAATTCGACGCACGCGATCGCGGCTGCGCCGGCACCGGAGACGACCAGCTTGATGTCCTCGAGCTTCTTGCCGGCGAGCTCGGCGGCGTTGAGCAAACCCGCTCCGGAGATGATCGCGGTGCCGTGCTGATCGTCGTGGAACACGGGGATCCGCATCCGCCTGCGCAGCTTCTCTTCGATCTCGAAGCAGGCCGGCGCGGAGATATCTTCGAGGTTGATGCCACCGAACGTCGGCTCGAGCGCTGCGACGATGTCGCAGAACTTGTCGACGTCGGTCTCGGCAACCTCGAGATCGAACACGTCGATGTCGGCGAACTTCTTGAACAGGCATGCCTTGCCCTCCATCACGGGCTTGCCGGCGGCGGGTCCGATATTTCCCAGGCCGAGCACCGCGGTGCCATTGGAGATCACCGCGACGAGGTTGCCGCGAGCCGTGTACTCCCAGCTCTTCTCTTCATCTTTGTAGATCTCGAGGCAAGGCTCGGCGACGCCCGGCGTGTAGGCCAGAGATAGGTCGATCTGGCTCACCAGGGGTTTGGTCGGAACGACCTCGAGCTTTCCCTTCCGCCCGCGGCGGTGATAGTCGAGTGCGTCGTCCTTCTTGCTCATGGAGGGACCCTAGACCCGTGGAGCGCGCGAGGCAAATGGCGCTTCGCCCGTCGTACCCCTCTGCTACAAGGGCGGCGATGGCGATCGATTACGTCCTGGGCATGAAGTGCGAGCCTCAAGGGCGGCTCGGCGTAGAACGCCTGGTCAACCTGCATCGCACGCGGATCCTTGCGCGCTCGGCGATCGCTCACATGCGCGAAGACGGAGATCTGCGCGAGCCAGGCGAGATCGAGATCCAGCTGACGATGCGAAAACCCGACGGAGATTCGGGCCGCGGCGTGACGCTCCAGGATCTGCTGAACGAATCGAGCCCACTCGATGCGGTTTCGGCCCTGTGCAAAGACTGTCCGGCGGAGCTCCCGCGCGAGTTCGCATGTCATCGGCGGATTCGTTATCCCGTGCCCGAGCACGTCGAGCAGTGGCTGATGGCGCGCCTGCCGACGAAGCTCGCGTGCACCGCCGGCGCGTTGCTCGTGCGCGGCCTCGGCGAGTTCGGCTGGGACGGAGCGCCGACCGCGAAGCTGCGCGCGGCGGGGACGACGTACTTCGAGAGTCGCGTCTCGTACGGCGTTCGGTGGACGGGCGAGGACGGCAACATCGATATCTCATCCGATCAACTGTTCCAGATGATGTTCATGGTCGGGAACCTCGCCCCGACGCACTGCCTGATGCTCGCGCTGTTCTGTGGCGTGATTCCCCACGACATCAGCCTCCACGATCTGAAAGATGAAGCGGGGCGCACGAGGGCCCTCGCGGCAGCGTCGCTGCCGACCGAGCCAGATGCCGACATCGAGCAGATCGCGCAGTTCCTCCGCACGCTCGCGGTCGCGGCGCGGCTCGAGGTCCCGATCCTGATCGACGGCTAGTGGCCCTTGTTTCCGCCCGTGATTGGCCATAGAACAAGGACCGCGCGCCCGTAGCTCAGCTGGATAGAGCGTTGGCCTCCGGAGCCAAAGGTCAGAGGTTCGAATCTTCTCGGGCGCACTTGCCGAAGACCCTCGCAGAGATCGCGATCGAAGCCGGCCTGGTGAAC
>JAQBQF010000033.1 GCA_028287115.1 Myxococcales bacterium | reverse complement strand
GCGGCATGCTCGTGTTCTCGCGCACAAACCATTGGCACGGCAGCCCGTGGCACGAGACGATCGATGATGCCTCCCACGTCATCACGGAGTCGTCGACGACGACCCCCGAGCAGCCCGTTCCCGACTCGATCTTCCTCCCGGCAGGTGCGTTACCGAGTCCCTTGGCGATCACGTGGTCGATGACGCACGGCGCCGATCTCGACTGGGTGCCCGCGCCGTTTACGCGATCCTTGCGAATTTCCGACGAGCGGACTCACTACGGGACCGGTTACTACATCTACCATTTGTATCCTGCGGGCGCCGATCATCTCTCGACCGCGATCGCGCCGTGGCACGAGGAGGCGCCGCCCGACGACGTGCTCGCAATCTTCGCGCTCGCGGGCACTGACATCGCACCTGCCGGCGAGACAACCGAAGCGACGATCGATGTGCCAGCCGGCGCGGCGATTCAAGCACTCGAGCTCCGGGGTCCCGCACAGATACGACGCTTGACGATCGATGCGCCCGCTCTCGACGCGGTCGCGCTCGCTCACGTACGACTCGCGATCACGTGGGATGACCGGTCAACTCCGTCGGTCGATGCACCGCTCGGCCTACTGTTCGCAGGAGGCTCCCTGTACAACCGCGATGGACGAAGCAACCTCGTCGATGGCCTATTGGCCAACGTCTCGTTCGCCGATGGTCGCATCCACATGAACCTCTACTTACCGATGCCATTTTTTGCGTCCGCGCGAATCGTGATCCGGGGCGTTGGCGATCCGATTCGCGATGTCCACGTTGCAACGACGACGCTTGTCGATGCCACGCCGCCAAATTTGGAAGGCTACTTCCACGCCACGTACGTCGACCACGCTACTCCGACCTCCGGCAGCGATCTGATCCTGCTCGATACCGCGCAGACCGAGGGTGGCGGTGACTGGTGCGGAAGCTTCGTCGGCACGTCGTTCACGTTTTCGGATCGGGCGGATCTCGGAACTCTCGAAGGGGACCCTCGGTTCTTTTTCGACGATGCTCGTTCGCCCCAGGCACACGGCACCGGAACCGAGGAGTGGGCCGGCGGCGGAGACTACTGGGGAGGTCAGACGGGGAGCCTGCCACTGGCAGGACACCCGACGGGCGCGCCGAGCCTTGCCGCCGCGCAGAACGCCGACGACGCGGTCGAGTCTGCGTATCGATTCTTGATCGCGGACGCGATGCCTTTCGGCAAGAACGCTAGGATTCAACTGGAGCACGGCGCGGTCGACACTTCGATCGAGCACTATCAAACAGTCACCTATTGGTACGGTCGGCCTGCTGCGTGTCTCGTCCTCACCGACACGCTCCACGTCGGCGACGCCATCGACGAGCAGGCGCATCGCTACGCTTCGCCGACTGCCTCGCCTCCGATGATGATCGCCTCGCGCTGGGATGGCCTCGGCCCTGACGCGAGCGACCCGGTCGAAGTCGACACGGGACGTGTGATGTCGGAGAAGTCGATGCTTGCGGTCGCGATCGATCCGCGCAACCGGGGTGTACTGCTCCGCCGCAAGCTGGACTACGCCCTCGCCGATCAGCGAGCCGAGGTCTGGATCGCCGACGATCGCGACGACGCGTCGTTCGTGCGGGTTGGTGTCTGGTATCTCGCCGGGTCGACAACCTGCATTTATTCGAACCCGCCCGGTGAGCTCGACCCCGGTCAGACGAATGTTCAGGCGGTCGATCGTCGATGGAAAGAAGACGAGTTCCTGGTGCCGCGGTCCGTCACCGAAGGTCGTTCCGCAATCCGAATTCAGATCCGTTCGGTGCCAAACGCCATTCCGCTCTATCCCGGCGCGGCCCCTAGTCCCGGGGGATGGAGCGAGGTCCGATATGCGGTCTATAGCTATGTTCTCTGAGCACCCGCATTCGCCAAACCACAGCTCGGTCTCGTAGCTCGTCGCGCCGTCTTGGTTAGCAGCCCTGGCGTGGTTCCTCGCCGGGACCGACGCCATTTTCGATGCCGAGATCCGGCGATCTCTTGGATGACGCGAAGGCGCGGCCGAATCGCGTTGCACATGCCATCGAAACGTTCGTTGCGGTTTGCAACGGGGACGTGCGGCCGGCTGTCATCTTGCGCACTTACCGGGTGGCGTGAAGGTTGCTGTCGAACGCGCGCGTGAGCGACGTCGAGCTAACCGGAATTCGTAAGATCTACGACGGCGTCACGCGTCCGGTGATTCCTGATCTCGATCTCCTGATCCCCACGCGCAAGATGGCCGTGCTGGTCGGCCCTTCGGGCTGCGGAAAGTCGACCACGCTGCGCATGGTCGCGGGCCTCGAAGAGCCGACCGCAGGCCGCATCAAGATCGATGGCCGCGACGTCACGAACCTGCCGCCCGCCGAACGCGACATCGCGATGGTGTTCCAGAGCTACGCGCTCTACCCGCACATGACCGTGTTCGAGAACATGGCGTTCGGGCTGCGGATCAAGCACTTGCCCGAAGCCGAGATCAAGAAGCGCGTCGAAGCGACGGCAGACAGCCTCGGCCTCAGCCCGTATCTCGAGCGGCGCCCCAAGGCGCTCTCCGGCGGCCAGCGCCAGCGCGTCGCGATCGGCCGCGCGGTCGTCCGCCAGCCGAAAGTGTTTCTGTTCGACGAGCCGCTGTCGAACCTCGACGCCAAGCTGCGCGGCGAGATGCGCCGCGAGATCGCACGCATCCATCGCGAATCGAACAGCACGTCGATGTACGTCACCCACGATCAGATCGAAGCGATGACGCTCGCGGATCAGATCGTCGTGCTCAAAGATGGCGTCGTGCAACAGATCGGCTCGCCGGTCGACATCTACGAGAAGCCGGCCAACCGGTTCGTCGCGGGATTCTTCGGCACGCCGTCGATGAACTTTCTCACCGCGGATGTCGCGCACACCGGCGCTACCCAGTCCGCGCGTGGGCCCGGCTTCGACATTCCGCTGTCGTCGAGCGATGGCCCGTATCGGGGCACGGCCCCGGGGATCGATCGACGGCCCGAAGGGCCGCTCGATGCGACGAAGATCCTCGTCGGGATCCGGCCCGAGCGCCTGTCGCTCGCGGCTCGCGGCGATCACGTCTCGCTGTCCGGCGAGGTCGCGATGCGCGAAGTGCTCGGCGCCGAGGTCGTGCTGCACCTCGAATCCGCCGCCGGCCCGCTGACGATTCGCACCGAAGCCGGCTCCGCGCCCCGCCCCGGCGACACCGTCCAGGTCTACATCGATCCGCAGATGGTGCACCTCTTCGATCGCGCGACCGAGATGCGCCTGTGAGGGGTCAGACATTACTCGTACTACTTGGTGACGGCCACCGGACAGACGCTCACAACCCGCCGTCCAGCCTGCAAACCGGAACCGTTGCCCGAGCTCGCAACGCGTGGTCCTTCGTCCTCGCGCTCTGCCTGCTGGTCGCGGGCTGCGGCGACACGCGCCCGCCCGGGGTCGTGCTGTGGCACGCGTACACCGGGCTCGAGAAGACCGCCCTCGAGGCGACGGCGGTGCGCTGGAACCAGCAGCATCCGAGTGCACCGCTGACGCTCGTCGCGGTGCCGTACGACTCGTTTGCCGACAAGCTGACGTCCGCGATCCCGCGCGGCAATGGTCCCGATCTGTTCATCTACCAGCAGGATCGACTCGGCGACTGGGCCGATGCCGGCACGATCGAACCGATCGAGTTCTGGGCCGACGACGCGCTCGCGGCCCGCTTCACCATCGAGGCCACGTCCGAGATGGCGTATCACGGCTCGTTGTGGGGCTTGCCGCTCGCGGTGAAGTCGCTCGCGCTTTACTACCGCACCGATCTCGTGGCGACGCCGCCGGCAACGACAGACGCCTTGATCGCGCTCGCGCCGGCGATGAAGGCCAAGCACGGGTTCGCGCTCGCCTACGCGAACGTCGATCTCTACGGCCATGCGGCCTGGCTGCACGGGTTCGGCGGCCGGATCATGAACGACGCCGGCAAGCTGACCCTCGCGACGCCCGAAGCAGCCGCGGCGATGAAGTTCGCGCGCACGCTCGTCTCGAGCGGCGTGTCGCCCGCCGATGCGCAGACGCCGGTGGTCGCGAGCCTGTTCAATGAAGGCAAGGCGGCGACCGTGATGTCCGGACCGTGGTTCATGGGCGACATCGCGGCGAACGTGCCTTGGCAGGTCGCGCCGCTTCCGATCGTATCTGCGACCGGCCGCCCGGCCGCGCCGTTCGTCGGCGTCGAGGCGATCCTGATGTCGGCGCAAGCCCGCGATAAAGATCTCGCGTTCGCCGTGATGAACGAGCTCACGAGCGACGCCGATGCGATCATCCGCGCACGCGATGCCCGCCAGCCCGTCGCGAACCTCCACGCGTATGACGATCCGGTCGTCGCGAAAGACCCCGCACTTCGCGCGTTTCGCACGCAGCTCGCGCACACCGTCCCGATGCCGAAGGGCGCCGCGATGCGCACGGTGTGGACGCCCTACAAGACCGCGCTCGGTGAGGTCCTCGCCGGCCGCGCCGAGCCCGGCGAGCAATTGCTCTCGCTCGAGCGTGAAGTGAGCGGCTACCTGGAGCACCTGTGACCGGGCTGCGCCGCCAGTTCCGTGACTTCGGGATCGCCGCGGTGCTCGCCGTGCTCGTCGCGACTGTCGCGTTCGTCGCCGTGCGCAATCGCGATCTCGCAGAGCGCCAGATCGATCTCGCGACGCGCGCGACGGAGACGCTCGTCGCGACGAGTACGGTCCTGCCGACCACCCACACGGCACTCATCAGCGCGGCCAAACCGTCGCCGACGTACGCGTATCTTCGCCACCGCGAGATCTTCGACGGCCTGCGCTGGCGCACGCTCGGCGGTCCCGATCACAAACCCGACGACAAGCTGTTCTACGACGCCGCGAACCGGTTCGATCGCGAAGGCGCGATCTCCGAGCTGCTTCACGATGGCAGCGGCCGCGCGCTCGTCGTGCGCCCGACCGCTGGGGTGTTAGCGCGAGGCGCGGTGTCAACGCGAGGAGATGAGCTCGCGATCTCGATCACCGATCCGACGCGCCCCGCGCCCTACCCGCTCCTCGTCATGATCGGCGTGCTCGGCCTGGCCGCCGCGCTGGTCGCCGCAGGTGCGCTCGTCGGTGGTCGCGCGAGCACCGCGGGCACGTTCGCCGGCATCGCGACCCTCGCCGTACCGACGCTGCTCTGGCAGTCGTGGATCGCCGCCGCCATCATCCTCGGGCTCGCCGCCGCGGTCGCACGCGCGCAGCGCACCGGCGCGACCGATCGGCTCGCCGCGGCGCTGGCACGTCATCGCGTCGCCGTCGCGTTCCTCACGCCCGCGGCGATCGCGATGCTCGTCCTCGTCGCGGCGCCGTTCGTGATCGGGATCCTACTCGGGTTCTACGATCATCATCACGGCACGTGGACCTTCGTCGGGATCCGCAACTTCACCGAGATCCTGTCCGGAGATGGCAAACCTCTCGATGATCCGTTGAACTTCTGGTTCATCCTCGGCGTCACCGTGCTGTGGACGGTCGCGAACGTCGCGATGCACGTGACGATCGGCGTGCTCCTCGCGCTGCTCCTCTCGCGCAAGTGGATTTTCGGCCGCGGCATCTTCCGCATGCTGCTGATCTTGCCGTGGGCGATCCCGAACTACATCACCGCGCTGATCTGGAAAGGCATGTTCCAGGGCGAGTACGGCGCCGTCAATTCGTTGCTTCACGCCGTCGGCCTCTCCGACGTGTCCTGGTTCAGCTCGTGGGCGACCGCATTCTCGGCGAACGTGATCACGAACACGTGGCTCGGGTTTCCGTTCATGATGGTCGTCGCGCTCGGCGCACTCGAGACGATCCCGAAGGAGCTCTACGAAGCCGCCTCCGTCGACGGCGCGACTGCGTGGCAGCGGTTCCGCCACATCACGCTGCCGCATCTTCGTCCGGCGCTCGGACCGGCCGTCGCGCTCGGCTCGATCTGGACGTTCAACATGTTCAACGTGATCTATCTCGTGTCCGCGGGTCAGCCCGGCGGCGCGACGAACATCCTCGTCACCGACGCCTATCGCTGGGCGTTCGAGCGCGGCGAACGCTACGGCATGGCCGCCGCCTACGCGACGATCATCTTCCTCGTGCTCCTCCTGTGGACCGTGTTCGGCACACGCATCGTGCGCAGCAAGGAGGCGGACGCATGATGGCTCGCCGGCCTCGCATGTGGCTCACGTTGCTCGTGCACGTGGGCCTCGTCCTGCTCACCGCGACCGTGCTCTATCCGGTCATGCTCGTCTGCAAGAAGGCGTTCGAGCCCGGCCGCTACTTCGCGCTGTCGGCATCGCCGATCCCGCACGATCTCACACTCGATCACTTTCGCGATCTGTTCGCCGCACGCGGCGGTCACGGCGAGATGTTGTTCCTGCGCCACACGCTCAACTCGATCGCGATCGCGCTCTTGACGACGGTCGTCGGAGTCGCGCTGTCGTGCACCGCCGGTTACGCGCTCTCGCGCTTCCGATTTCCGGGCCGCAAGACCGGCCTCAAGACGTTCCTCGTGGTCCAGATGTTCCCGGCGACGCTGCTGCTGCTGCCGCTCTACGTCATCCTCGACAAGCTCGGCCTCCTCAACTCGATCACCGGCCTCGTGCTCGTCTACTCGACGACCGCGATTCCGTTCTGCGTGTGGACGCTCAAGGGCTACTTCGACTCGCTGCCGCGCGAGCTCGAAGAAGCCGCACGCATCGACGGCGCATCGCCATGGATGATCTTCCGCCGGATCATGCTGCCGCTCGCGCGTCCCGGTATCGCGGTGACCGCGTTGTTCTCGTTCATGACCGCGTGGAACGAGTTCATCATGGCGTCGACGTTCATGACCGACGAGTCACGCTACACGCTCCCCGTGCTGATCCAATCGAGCGTCGGCCAGCACTCGGCGGACTGGGGTCTGTTCGCAGCCGGCGCGGTGATCACGAGCGTGCCCGTGATGATCGCGTTCTACGTGCTGCAGAAGTTCCTCGTCGGCGGCCTCACCGCCGGCGCCGTCAAAGGCTAGATGTCGATCAGTCCCGGCTTCTTGCCACCGGTCTTCTTACCGCCGGTCGCCGGCGGCGTGGTCTTCGTACCGCCGCTCGTGCCGCTCGTGCCGGTCGTGCCCTTCGAGCTCGTACCGGAGGTCTTCGAGCCCGAGCCTCCGCTCGTCGGCACGGCGGCCGTTGTCGTGTCCCCGCCGCCACCGCCACCGCCGCGCTTTCGCAGCTCGAGCTGGAGCTTCGTGCCTTCGGGTGTTCCGACCTCGAGCTCGACCTGCTGATCGATCGAGTGATAGCCCGGCGCGGTCGCCGCGACCTTGACCGACTTCTTGCCATTGGCATCGAGCGGAATCTCGACCGAGGTGCCGGCAATCTCTTTGCCGTCGACGGTGATCTTGGCGCCCGAGGCCGCCGCATCCGGTTTGATCTGAACCGTGAGCTTGACGGTCTTCGGCGTGACCGCGTCCGGCAACTTCGCGACCGCAGGCGTCGTCGCTGCCGATCCGGTACCGGTCGTCGCAGCGACCGCAGCACCGGATCCCGTCTTGGTCTCGGTGGCCGGCGGCGTCACCGCTGCTTTCACAGCGGGCGTATCTTTCTTGGCATCGGTTGCGTCCGTCTTCGTGTCGCTCGAGCTCGAGCTCGTGGTCGTCGCGCCGGCGTCTTTTCCGGTGCCCACGCCGAACAGCAGGCCGCAGAACACGCCGACCGCGAGCCCGGCAGAGACGACGACCGGCACGGCCTTCGACGTGCCGCGCCGGATCTGCCGTTGCTGCATCTGCATCTGCGGCGCGCCCGGTTGCGGGAACCCGCCCGGCTGCTGCATCTGACCATGTTGTGGATAACCGGGGTGCGCCATATTTGATCCTCAGAACGCGCCAGCAAGCGTGAACCCACTGGCATCAGGTTGGACCCAAGGAACCACGTGAACCTTGGCGGTCGCCGGATGTTTTTCGGCGGCGTAGGCCTTCGCGGCCGGCCTGTACTTGTACTGATACCAGTAGGCGGTGAACCCCGCCGCCACAACCGCACCGACCAGGAGTCCGTCGGTGACGTGCGCGTAGGTCTTACCGTTGGATTGGGCATCGAGTCGGTCGAGCCCCTGCGTGTTTGATCCCGTGAACGTGCTGTGTTGGCCAACCGCCAGAATCCCAGTGACCACCGCGATCACCACGAATCCGCCGGTCGCACCTGCACCGACGTAGAGCGGCAACTTGGACGGTGGCTTCGCGACCGCTTCCGTCGGCTCGACCTCCTCGTGTGACCGCACGACGACCTTCACCGGCTCGAGCTCGATCTTGCGCTCGCTCTCGGATCCCGCTTCGACCTTGAGCTCGGCGTCCTTGGGCTGATAGCCGACCGCGATGAACGACAGCGTGTACGTCCCCGGATCGAGGATCAACGGCTCGGTCAGCGGCGACTCGCCCACGTCTTTGCCCGCGATCTGGATCTGCGTGCCTTCGGGCTTCACCGTCAGCGTGACGGTGCCGACCTTCATCGAGATCTCTTCGAGCTTGGCTTGCGCCTTCTTCACGACGTCCGGCTTCGCCGCAGCCTTGGGATCGATCACGATCTTCAGGTGCTTGTACGCGTCGGCCTCGTGGCCGATCTTGTCCTCGGTGAGCGCGAGCGCGAAGTACGTCGGTGCGCTGTCATCACCGGCTTCGATCGCCTTCTGATACGCGGTGATCGCGTTCTCGTACTGCGCCTTGGCATCCGGCGCCTTCGCGCGCGTCAGGTAGTCGCCCTTTTGGACGAGCTGCTGCGCCGCCGCGATCCACTTCTTCGCGACCTTCGGATCTTTGACCGGCTGATCGGATCCGGCATCCGGCGCCGGCGTGTCCGAGGCGGCTGGAGTCGGCGGCTTCGGCGCGGGTGGGGTTGCCGGCGGTTTCGCCGCGGGCGGCTTGGCCGGCGACGTCGTCGCCGAGCCCGAACCAACCGTGTCCGGTTCCATTTCGATATCGTCGCCGCTGCCGCTGCCGCTGCCGTCGGGCGCGGCATGTGCGCTCGCGAAGCTCGCCAGCAACGCGGATCCAGCGATCAGCGCAATCCGGCGCAGGGCTACCCCGCTCCCAACCGTCCGCTGGCTTCGCTCCATCTCGGGCATACGCGAAATCATATCAGACCCGGGCGCCCGCTACGTTCGCCGCCCGGCCGCGCCGAGCTTCGCGATGTACTCGAGTGACTTGAGTGGCTTGCCCGCGAGGCTCGTGACCATCGCGACGATCGCTTCGCGGCCCGCGACTCGATCCGCGGCGCTGATCGCGGGATCGCGGTCGAGGCCGCGTGCCACCGCGGGCGTATCGGCCTGGACGACCGCGCGCAGGTACGCGAGCGTCCCCGGCTCGAGCGGACGTACGCCGGCATTCCGGCTCGTGCCCGCGCACCGCCTGCAGATCGCGCCGCCCCGCTCGGGATCGAACATCGCACCCGCTTCGAGGCGGACCTCGCCGCACGCGGCACACGCGTCCAGCGCCGGCCGATGTCCCGCCAGATCGAGCAGTGCGAGCTCGACCATCCGCAGCGCGGCCGGTGAGGGTCCGCCCTCCGCGAGGCTGTCCCACAGCGCGACGACCACCTCGAGCGCGTGCGGATCGGGCGTCTCGGGCGGCAACAACGCACCGACGAGCTCGGCGACGTAGCTCGCATGCGCGACGGCGACGACATCGCTCGTGAGCTGGTTCCATTCGCGCTCGATCTCGGCGCCGTCGAGTCCCCACAACTCCCCGCGCGGTCTGCGTCCGAGCTGATAGCGTCCGAGCACCAGGAGCTGCAGCGCACCGGCGAACCGCCGCTGTGACTTTCGCGCTCCGCGGGCGACCGCCGAGACTCGCCCGTGCGTGCTCGTATAGAGCACGACGAGCAGATCGGACTCGCGCAGCGGCGTCGACTACAACACGACACCGAGCTCACCGCTCGACATCACGAGCTCCCAACGACGGTCACTCAGCTCAGGATGACCGACGACGGCGAATCGGCCATCGTCACGCCATCACCGCTCGCGCTCGGGCGCCGCATCAAGTAGCTGAGCGTCAGCGTCGCGGCGATCAGCAGGATGATCACCGCGAGCGTGAGCCCACCTTGGCGCGCGGACCGATCTTCGCGATCGAGCAAGATCGGCGGCAAGAACGACACGCGCTGATCTTTCTCGGCGTGGCGCAGCTCCTGGAGTCGCTCTGCGAGATCCGGATCCGCGTCGTCGATCACGAGCGTCGGGACGATCGGCGCCGTACTGATCGCCGAGCTCGGACGGCGCCACGGGACACTGGGCGGCGTCGGCGCGGTCTGCATCGCGGGCATCGTCGGCTGCCAGGTTCCGGTCGTCTCCGCGATCGTCTCGACGATCTCGGTTGCAGTCGAATCCGCGGTCGAGACGGCTGCCGACGTCGCATCGCGGATGACCGCCGGCGCTGCATCGGTCGACGCGCTCGGAGCTGCGCTGATCGCGGTCTCGGCGCTGACCGCAGTCTGTGCGCTGATCGCAGTCGACTCGCTCGGTGCTCCGCTCGACTCGGTCGACGCTCGTTCGAGCGCGGCCGTGGTCTCGCTTGGCACCGCGATGATCGCGCTGTCCGCCGACGAGGTCTCGGCGACCTCGCCGTTTGCGACCTTCGTCTCGAGCGATTCGGAGGACTTGCGCTTGCGCGTGCGCGGCTTGGGCGAGTCTGTCGCGGTCTTCTTGCGCGGCGCACGCTTCTTCTTGGGCGCTGCTTCGATCTCGGTCGCGGTCGCTGCCGAAACCGGCTCGCTGACCATGGGCGCGATCTCGACCGGCGCCGCGATCTCCACCGGCGCGACATCGACGACATCGATGCGGCTCGGGCGCACGGTCATCCCGGCGGCTTCGCTCTCCGGCATCTGCAACGACATCGTCTCGACGAATGCCTTCGCCTTCGCATTCGCAACCGGAGGTGCTTCGCCGGCAGCGCATGCGCCGAAGCGCTCCACGGCCTCGAGCTCGTCGAGACCTACGCAACGCGCGAAGCTGCGGACGAACCCGCGCACGAACACGTGTGCCGGCAGCCCTTCGAACCGACCACTTTCGATCCGCTCGAGGATCCGCGTCTGGATCTTCGTAATTCGCGAAACGTCATCGAGGGACAGCTTGCGCACCGCACGCGCCTGACGCAGCCACAGCGCGAGGCTGGTTCGGGCGTCGATTTCCGGCGATGGCGTCGCCGCGCGTTCAGTTCCCCGAGGTTCCATCAGCTTCCCGTTAATGCCAGATGGCCGCGCCATCGGCACGGCATTGCGAAGCGATGCAGCTGTGCGTCGAGATCTTGAGACACGCATCCCGCGCATCCTTCGCCTCGGTCGCCAACCCTTGCTGCATACGAGTCTTCATCAGGTAGTAACTCGCCTCCTGCGACCCACAAGACGGATCATCGGACACCGTCTGAAAGAGCTCAGCGGCTTTTTCCCATTCCTCCCGAGCGAAGTAAACCCTCGCTAACCGATAAGTTGCGACGCACATCTTCGGTTGAAACTGGACTGCCTGCCGCAGCTGCTTGGCCGCGTCGACATACTTTTCCTGATGGAACAGCGCCCACCCGAGGTGGGCCCTCGTCAGCGCCGGGTTCTCGAGCCGCATCGGGTTCTGCAGCGCTTGTTCGAAGTACGTCGCCGCCGTCGTGTAATCGGAGAGCAGCGTGTGAACGACGCCGCGGTTCGCCCACGCCTCGCCGTATTCCGGAGTGACCTTCGCGGCGAGTCCGAAATCCTCGTCGGCTTTCCGCAGCGCACCGTCGAGATCTCGCTGCGTCGACTCGAGGTCGAGCCCGGTCAGACACGTGTCGACCTCCATCGTTCGCTGCGTGTCGATCGCCCGGATCATCGAGACCAAGCCGCGCACGACGTACGCTTCGTCGTTGGCTTGGTTGAACGCGAGCGCGCGGTTGCATTCGGTCTCTGCCGCTTCGAGCTGATGCTTGCGCAGGAAGTCCTTCGCGAGATCGAGCCGCGTCGAGCTCTTCGCGGTGCTGTGCTCTTCGTGGAGCCCGCATCCGAGTGCGCAGGTTGATAAAAACGTCAGCAAAACAAACGTCTTACCCCTCATGGGGCCCAACGTAACTCAGCTGATCGGGGTGGGCAACATAAGGGAACTGGGCCGCCGCCGGGATCTTCACCAGCGCCTGATATAGAACTGCCTCCATGAGTGAGCCGCCGGGACCGATCGCACCGACTAGCGAGACCACGATCGATGTTCGCGGCGCCGGCCTGTACGCCGAGACATTTCTCCCCAAGGAGACGCCGCGCGGTGTGGTCCTCATCACGCACGGCTACGCCGAGCACTGCGGCCGCTATCGCGAGGTCGCGCACGTCATCGTCAACGCCGGCTGGGCCGCCCTCGCCTACGATGTTCGCGGCCACGGCCAGTCCCCGGGTGAGCGTGGGTTCATCGATCACTTCGAGACCTACGTCGACGACTTCACCGCCGCGCTCGCCGCCGCGCGCAAGCTGGTCCCGCCGAATGCCCCGACGGTGCTCCTCGGACATTCCCATGGCAGCCTGATCACGCTGCGTGCGCTGTGCGGTGACCATCCGCCGCAAGTTGCCGCGGCGGTGCTCGCCTCTCCGTTCCTTGGACTCCGCCTTGCGGTTCCGCGCCACAAGAAGCTCCTCGCGAAGGTCGCGAGCCGGCTCGCTCCCAAATTCGCGCAAGCGAATCAGCTTCGCGTCGAGGATCTGACCCACGACAAGGCCAAGCAAGCCGAGCGGCTCGCCGACAAGCTGTGCTTCGATGTCGCCACGGCTCGCTGGTTTACCGAATCAATGGCTGCGCAAGACTACGTCGCTCAGCATGCGGAGCGCATCAAAGTGCCGACGACCTGGCTGGTTGGCGGGGCTGATTCGATCGCTGATCCCGGCCAAAGTAGACGTGTTGCAGGTCGCATTTCGGGAGCGCAGTATCACGACCTCGCAGGCCTCAACCACGAGGTCTTCAACGAGGTAGACCGCGTCAAGGTGTTCGGCGAGCTGGCGAAGGTGCTAACCGCCTGCAAAGCCGCGACTGCCTAGCGTCGCTACATCTTCCCTACACCAGCGTCGCAGATCCAACCTGAAGGGTTGGCGAGATCAGACGGGAGACCTATACTAAGGGCACTGGTTGGCGGTGTGGGCGTCGGTTCCTTGATCACTTTACGTTCGGTCCTGTCGGCACCGGAAACGATCGTCGTTTTGGTGTGGAGCCCGAGATGAAGCTGTTCGCATGCATGTGTAACCAACCCCAACGGCTATGGGCCGCGCTGGCGCCCGTGCGCTCGACGCTCATCGCCGAACCGCCGGTCAGTCGGTGGGGGCTCGGTTACTCGCAAGGCGGAGACGTCCTGCTCGTTCGCACGCCGAAGCGGAGCGACAAGCCGGTCGATCTCGCCGGACCGCTCGCCGAAATCCCGACCGACTGCGCGATCGGTCAGGCGATGCGCGACAAGGCCGAAGGCCCCGCCAGCGGCGAGGCCGAACGAGTCGGCGGCCGCGCGGGCACCGACAACACGCCTCCGTTCCGCTTCCGTCGCTGGATGTTCGCGCAGACCGGTCAGCCCGATCTCGAAGCCGCGGCGCCGCGGCTCCTCGAGCACGTTCCGGAATATCTGCGCCGCAACCTGAAGGGGCGCACGTCGGCCGAGCTGCTGTTCCACGTGTTCCTCGCGATGCTGCACGACGAAGGCTCGGTCGATGATCCGAACCTGCCAACCCAAGCGACACGTCGCGCGCTCGCGGCAACGATGAAGCTCGTCGCGGCCGAGCAAGCGAAGTCCGGTGCGGCCGGTGGTTTTGGAAACATCGCCGTCAGCAATGGTCGATCGATGGTGCTCGCGCGCCTCGAAGAGCCGCTGCGACTCCGTCGCCTGTGGGTCAACAACGATCGCGGCGAACGCGACGAAGCGTTCCGCGGTGTGTTGCTCGTATCCGGCGGCGAGGGTGACGCGCGCGACGGCTTCGAGGACATTCCGGCCCAGCGCGCGGTGCTCGTCACGCGCGATCTGCAAGTGCAGTTCGCCGACCTGGCGCCCTGACCGAAGCCGCCCCAGGCTCGCGCGATCCGGTCTCGGGGCGCACCGGACACGACGGGCACCGCCAACACGACCCCTGCACCGGGAGGCGTCGCGCAGACAAGTCAACAGCCAGGCGGCGCCGGTGGGTCTCGCCAAGCGGCAGCGCAGCGAGGTGGCGATCTCACCGGCAATGGAAACGGCGGCGGCGGTGGCGGCGCGGTCGGACGGATCTTCATCCGCGCGAGCTCCGCGATGCTGATGGGCACCCTCAGTCCTCCGGCGGGAAACGGGTCGCTGCGGACGCAATAACCAGCGCGACGACCTGCCTTACTTCGCGAGCTTGTAGGCCTTCGCACGCGTCGTCTTCGCGGCGCTCGCGGGTGTCATCTGGAAATCGGTGATCGCGTCACTCGCGGCGCCTTCGAGCGCCTTGCGTGACTCGTCATCGAGCTGCGCGTTTGCGCGCACGTTATCGATGTGCTGCTGCAGCACCTGCTGTGCGGCGCGATAGCCTTGCCTCTCGTACGTGATCGTCGCTTGTTCCAGTGCGCGCGCGGACTGCGCTTCGGTCGCCGCACGCACGGCATCGCGATCGTAGCTGCCCGCAACCTCGTTCGCGGTCGTCACGAGCTCGGCGGCAGCGTGCGCCGTCGTGGTGCGCGTCGCACCGTCGCTCGCGCGCCGCCAGCCAAGCTGCAAGTTCGCGATCGAGGTCTCACCGACGCCCGAGAGATCGACCTGGACGTGCAACACGACCTTGCGCGTCTCTCCGGCGCGCAGGTCGGCGATCGGCACGATCACCTGCCCGGCTTCGCGCGTCATCGGATAACCGTACGCCTCGATGATCTGGACTCCCGGTCCGGCATCGACGACGAGCCGAACCTCGGACGCGACCGTTTCGGCCAGCCCACCGAGCTCGCGCCGGAACATCGTGCCGAGATTCGCGGTGTCTTCGACAAAGTAGTAATTGCCGCGTCCGACGTCCGCGAGGCGCGCCATCGTGACCTCGTCGAACTCGAGCCCGACACCGACGGTCGAGATCGAGATGCCGTTCGCGGCCGTCCTCGAAACAAGTTGCGCGAGCTCGTCGCGATTGAAGATGCCGAGGTTCGCCTGCCCGTCCGAGATGAGGACGATCCTGCGCAGCCCACCGGCGATCGGCGACCGGCCGAGCTGCGCGGTGGCCGTCGTGAGACCGCACGACGTACAGGTTCCACCGTCGTCCCAGATCCGTTCGATCGCGGCGCGCGCGGCTGCCTTCTTTGCAGGCGTCGCTGATTGGATCGGCGCGACGACCTCGTCATTCGACGAGAACGTCACGATCGTGAACGCGTCGGCTTCATCGAGCTGATCGACGAGCTCCGCGGCGGCGGCCTTCGCGTTGCGCATCGGAACACCGTTCATCGATCCGGATCGGTCGATCACGACCGCGAGCGAGAGCGGTGGTCGCGTCGCGGCGTGGCCGGCCTTCGCGCGGATCGTGACCGCGAGGTCCTGAGGCCCCGGCAGGAACTTCGAAGAAGTTAGCCGCCCGGTCAGCGTGATGTCGTCATTCGTGATCGCGGCCTGTGGAGCGCAGCTCGCCCCGCGATCGTGGCGCGGCGCCAGGACGAGCGCCGTCGCGACAACCGCTCCCGCGGCAGCGATCACGAACGAGGTACGGGCCTTGTGGGCGATGGGAACCATGCGGTCTATCGACGCACGACCGAGGCCATCGATCTGCACCGCCCGGCACCGCCAACCCTTTGTGAATCGCACTAATACCGAAAAACGAGTCACATTTAGCGGACATCGAATCCAGGCAACCCTTTTTCATCGTGCGGATTGCCAACTCGACGAATCTACAAGCAATCACCTGATACCAAATGCTGCTTGACCGGCTGCGTCAAAGTAGCTACAGCACGCACATGACGAACGCTCAAGAACGCAAAGCGCAGGAGCGACAGGCGCGGCGCCGTCGTATCCAAGAAGCAGCTCGGACGGTGTTTGCCGAGCGCGGTTACGCGGGTGCATCGATCGAGCTGATCGCGCGAGCGGCGCAGCTCTCGGTCGGCGCGATCTACCTCTACTTCCGCTCCAAGGAAGACCTCTACGTGTCGCTCATCGAGGACGCCCTCACGGTGTTCGACGTCGAGATGGGTCAGGTCCGCGAGCATGTCGAGGTGACGAAGCGTCTGCGCGAGACCTGGAGCATCCTGGTTCGCTGGGCGGAGCGCGACGCGGAAGGCCCGCGGATTTTGCGCCTCCTCGCTCAACCCGCGGTTCGCCCGCAGCTCTCGGACGAGGTCGTCACGGCGGTCTCGGCAGGGCTCGGCCGGATCCACGACCACATGGGTGCCTCGATCGCGGATGGCATCCATGCCGGCGCGTATCGCCAGGTCAACGCGCGTGAGATTGCAGACCTCGCGTGGTCGGTGCTGCTCGGCAGCCTCGATGCCGCCGAGATGCACGCGAACCTCGGCCTGCAGTCGGAGTCCCTGGCGACTCGCACCGATCGCGCACTCGCGCTGATCGAGAACGTGCTGGCCCCGCAGGTCGGCGCCTCGCTTCGCGCGGTTGCCTAGAACCGCCGCGCCGCGCGGATTCCTGCAACGACGTACGAAGCGTGATAGCTCCCGGCGTTGACGAACACCGGTGACGGCGTCTCGCGCAGCGGTTGCGGCTGCAGTAGCTTGGCATCGGCGACCGCGACGGTGACGTCACTCTGCTTGACGAGCCCCGCGGCCGCGCCGATCTGCCAGCCTTCGGCTTCGTACCCGCCGCCGACCCCGACGAGCAGCTTCGCGGCATCGACGGTCATCGCGGAGAGGTAGGCCGCTGGCGTGGCGGCCGTCTCGTAGGCGACGCCGGCGGCCACCATGGCATCCCCGACGTGATACTCGGCGCCGAGCGAGGGCGCGAACGACGTCTTGCCGTGGCGCGGAATCGTGATCGTGCCGACCGGCAACGAGCCGATTCCGGACACCTGTTCGATCTGAACGTGCGCCGGCTCTATCACGATCGTGTCGTGCATCGACCACAGCTCGACATCGAGCGCCGCTTCGACGCGGAGCCCGCCGCTGCGGAATTCGATCCCCGCGCGCGCCGTCACCGGCAACGTGAAGGTCAGGCCTGCCTGATCGCCGGAGATCATCGCGCCTCGGAAGACCGTCGAGGTCGGGATCGTCATCGCGAGCTTGCCGGTGCTCGACACTCGTGTCGGCGCCTGGAGCGTCGCGCCGAGCGTGATGCGCGGGGTCGCGTCGTACTGCACGCCGAGCGATCCGCTCGGTGACACGTAGTCGTTCTGATCGATCTGGACGATCGCATCGAACGTTCGATCGCCGGCCGCACACGACATCTGCGGCGGACAGTCGGAGACCGCGAGGCGCGCGCTGACCGACGACACGAAGTCTTGCAGCGTCGCGCCGATTCGCAGCCGCGGCGTGACCGCATACGCCGCGCCGACGGTCACGATCACGAAGCGCGATCCCGCGAGGCTGATCGAGGCGTAGCGCTGCGACCCCGTGTCGTCGTAGCGATGCAGCCCCGCGTACGGCGACGTGATGCCGCCTGCGATCACGAGCGAGGGACCGATACCGAGTGCGGCCGCGATCGTCGGCAATCCGCTGCCCGGCTGCTGGTTGGTCACCTTGTCGACGGGGTTTCCGGCGCCGTCGAACGACGTGATCGAGACGGGCTCGTAGAGATACGCCGCATCGAACAGGAACGCGCGCTTGCCGTCGCCGGCCAGGTGCGCGAGCCCGGCCGGATCGAGCCACAACGCATCGGCATCTTCGGCGCCGGCGACCAGCGCGCCGCCACGCGCAAGCGAGTGAACGCCCTGCACCGGGAGCGTCGTGCCGCCGGCGATCGCAACGGTCGTCATCGCGCTCGTCCCGATCGCGCCCAGCCAGATCCGCATCGCGATGAATGCTGCCATGTCGAACTGTCGAGAAGCTAAGAGAGATCGCTACTTTGCTGATTGGTAAGACCGCACTCCGCGACCCGTGTTGAAGCAGGAGGTGGGTGGTACGTTCCAAATGGCGTGAGGGTTTGCTCGACGTGCGCGACGAAGACCAAGGAGTCGGGGCGGTTTTGCCCCGACTGCGGTGCCGTGCTGGTCGAGGTCGATGCGGCGGTCACCGCGCCGGTCGAAGCGCGTGCACCTTCGAGCTCGGCGTCGAACCTCGTCGGTCTCACGATCGACGGTCAGTTCGAAGTGATCTCGATCCTCGGCGGCGGATCGTTCGGCACGGTGTACCGCGGCCGTCAGATCGGTCTCGACCGGCCGATCGCGCTCAAGGTCCCGACCCACGAGATCGCAGGGGATCCGATCATGGCGCGCCGGTTCGCGCGTGAAGCAAGATCGGCGGCGAAGGTCCAGCATCCTGGTGTCGTCGCGATCTACGCGGTCGGCGAGCTCGCCGATGGCCGTCCGTATCTCGCGATGCAATTCGTCGAAGGCCAGCCGCTCGACAAGATCCTCGTCGATGGTCCGATCGCACCGGTGCGGGCGCTTGGGATCCTGCGCTCGATCGCGAGCGCGCTATCGGAGACCCACGCGTCGGAGGTCGTCCACCGCGATCTCAAGCCTTCGAACATCATGTGGCGCCTCGATCGCAACGGCGACGATCGGATCACGCTCGTCGATTTCGGGATCGCGGTCGCCAAGCCGGGCAATGCCGATGCGACCCGCCTGACCTCCGGCGGTCTGATCGGCACCCCGCACTACATGTCGCCGGAGCAGGCGCACGGCGAGCAAGTCGACGCGCGCGCGGATCTCTACGCACTCGGCTGCGTCCTCTACGAGCTCGTCACCGCCTGCGTACCGTTCGACGGCTCGGGCTTCGAAGTCTTGCTCGCGCACCTCGGTCGTCCCGCGCCCGTGCCGAGCCAGACGAACCCCGACGTCCCCGAAGTGATCGATCGCCTGTGCGCGGCGCTCCTCGCAAAGAAGCCCGATGATCGGCCGGCCAGTGCCGATGCACTCGTGACGATGCTCGACGAAGCCCTCGAAGAGCTCGATGGCGGTCCCGTCACCTCCGCCGCTCATGCACGTGCACCGCGCGGTCGCCGCAAGACGCTCGCGACCCGCCGCGATCTCCCGCAAGGCACCGTCGTGCCTTCCCGCAGGCGCGCGCGGCGGCTGTTACTCGGCGGCGCCGTGCTCGGCATCGTGCTCGCGACCGCGGGCTTCGCGGCCTTGGAGCTCCGCGAGCGACGTGCAAGCACGGCGGAGGTCCACGGCGAGCCCGACGACACGCCGAACGGTCCGGTCAACCCGAACGGCGCACATCGCCGTGCGGTGTTCGCCGATGACGGCGAGATCGTGATCCACGCGCTCGTCCCCGATCCGATCACCGTCGGCCGCGAGATCCGGCCGCACCTGGAGATCAAGAACAAGCTCGGCCAACCGATCATCGCGGAAGAAGTCGTCGTCACGATCACGGACAACAGCGGCGCGACGAAGGGTCTCGTCGCCATGCCTCACGACAAAGACGAAGGCCACTACGACTTCCACTACACGTTCGACAAGCCTGGCCACTACGTCTTGCGCGTGTTCCCACCCTCGGTCGACAGTCAGTTCGAGATTCCCGTCGACGTCGCGCGCTGATCGCCCGGAACAACGCGTGAACCCGGCCTCCGCTCCGCGTGAACGCTGCGAGCAGACGACTGCTACTCGTCTTTCTCTTTACCCTGCGCTTCTTCGTCGGAGAAGTTGACCTTGCCGGAGAACCTCTCGCCTTCGCCGAGGATCTTCAGCTGGCCCGATGCGAGCACTTTGCCCTTGCTCTCGATCGTCATCATGAGTTGCTTGTTGACGCCGACGAGCTTCTTGTCGAGGGTGATGTTCGCGATCACGGTTCGCTGACCGCGCTCGTCGGTGTACTGGTCCGCCGTCGTCAGCAGCTGCTGGCTCTTGCCGGTCAGCTCGTAGACCTTGAGGACGTACTCGACGTCATTGAGCGGCGCCTTGAGGAACGCGGCGAAGTAGACCTTCCAGTTGTGGCTGGTCTTGTCCTCGTAGAAGTTCGAGGTCGACAGCTTGCGAACCGCCGCGATGTACGCGCCCGGGCTCTTCGCCTGTTGCGGGAACTTCTTCGGCGACAAGATGATCTTGCCGTTGAAGGCCTGGTTGGGAGTCTCGGCGGCCGCGGGGGCGACGGCGAGAGCCATTGCAAGGATGGACGTAACGACAAGACTGCGCGCGCTCATCGGTGCCGATGGTACACGACCCGGTCGCTCGGTGTTTCAAGAATCGAGCAGCTTGCGAATCGTCGCGAGCCCGGCCCGGTCGGGAGCGTCAGGACCGTCGATCCTCGACGCGATCTCGACCGCCTGACGCGCAAGGGCGCGATAGGTCTCGACGAGGGCCGGCTTACCTTTAAGTGCATCGAGGTGTCGCGCGATCGTCGCGGCGTCACCGCGGCGAATCGGGCCGGTGAGCCCATCGGTCGTCCCTCGCTTGGCGACGTTGTCGAGCGCACCGCGCGCGAGCGGGATCAGCGCCTGAACCGCATCGGCCGTAGGCACGCCGGCACTGGAGAGGACTTGCGCAGCGGCGTCGACCGCAGCGACGACATAGTTCGACGCGAGCGAAGCGGCCGTGTGATACGCGGCCATCTGCGAGCTGTCGAGATCGAGGACGAGACCGCCGATCGCTTGGACGAGCTTGGTCGCGGTCGCGCGACCGACGTCGTCGCCTTCGATCCCGAACACGGTGCCCTTGAGCGTTCGCATCGCGGCGCGCCCGTCGGCGATCGCGGACAGTGGGTGCATCGTACCGATGCCGGCCACCGCATGAGAGATGTTGCCGAGGAGCTCGGCCGACGATGCCGCGCCTGCACAGTGCAGCATCACGTGACGCTTGCCGATCAGACCGGTGCCGACGAGCATCTGCGCGACCTCGCCGATCACCTGATCGCGCACGGCGACGATGACGACCTCGGCTTCGAGCAGGACGTCCGGCGGCGCGGACGAAAATGCGGCGACTCCGGCCGCGGATCCGGCGGCGCGTGCGGCGGGCGCCTTGCGCGCCCACAGGCCGAGCACCGGCACACCACCGAGGCGCATCGCACCCGCGAGCGCGGTGGCAACCGGCCCGGCGCCGACGACGAACGTGGTGGGATTGCGCGCGGTCATGGACTCGGGTGGCGAGGTATAGCAGGACTTTCCGTCGTCATGCGTACAGACCGTGCTCGGTGATGTAGCGCCGGATGTCCCGCGGTACGAGGGTTGCGACGCTCGCGTCTCCCGCCGCGACCAGCTCGCGGATCTTCGTCGCCGAGACCTCGGGCATCGCGAGCCCGGTCTCGGTGCTACCGGCCGGTAGCGCGACACCGCCGCGCCCGACGACGATCAGCGGCGCCTGCACGACGAGCTCGTCCCAGCGGTGCCACTTGCTCGTCTCGTGAAGGATGTCAGTGCCGACGACGAGCCGGAAGCTCGCACCGGGGTTGCGCGTCTGGAGATCCTCGATCAGATCGAGCGTGCGGCTCGCGACGAACCCGGGGCGCGATGCGAGCCATTCTTCCGCGCGGCTCACCATGGCGCGCGGCCCGAGCGCCGCGGCGGCGAGCTCGCACATCGCGAAGCGATCTTCGTACGGTGCGAGATGTTTGCCGAACGGGTGCGCGAACGTCGGCACGAACCAGAGCTCGTCGACGGGTTGCGTCTCGAGCACGTACAGCGCGACGAGCTGATGTGCCACGTGCGGCGGATTGAAGCTGCCGCCGAAGATCGCGATCCGTTTGCCGCCGGTCATCTAGGGATAGAGCAGGAACGCCGCCCGCTCCTCCGCAAAGTCGCCTTCGTCACGCGGCCAGCGCGCGGTCAGGTCGTCGAGGCTCGCGCCGGCTTCGATCCCGTTGCGGAGATCCGCCGAGCCCGCGAGCAGATCGATCGCGGGGATCTTGTCGACGAACTCGTACGCGCGCAGCCGCCACTGGAACCTTTCCGGCGCCTGATCGTGACACGCCTTGAGAAACGCCACGCCGGTACGATAGGACCGAAACTCGCGGTAGTTCGTGACGTGGAGCTGCACGCCGCCGCACGCCTTACCCGCGTGCTTCTGAAACATCGGCGTGAACACGACGGGCCGAAACTTCACGCCCGGCAACTGCATCGCTTCGAGATCGCGCGCGAGCCTGTGTCCGTCGAGGTGCGGCGCGCCGGCGAGCTCGAACGGACGCGTGGTGCCGCGACCCTCCGACAGCTCGGTGCCCTCGACCAAGCACATCCCGGGATACAGCAGCGCGGTGTCGGTTGTCGGCATGTTCGGCGAAGGCATCACCCAGGGCAGGCCCGTGTGCTCGAACCACGTGCTCCGCTCCCAGCCGCGCATCGAGATCACGAGCAGCTCGCAGTCGATCTTCTCGACCGAGTGCCGCCACCGCGCGATCTCGCCGGCGGTCATGCCGTGGCGACTGGGGCACGACACGAGCCCGACGAACGATTCGAACCCGGGTGCGATCGCGGGCCCTTCGATGTCTTCGCCGCCGATCGGATTGGGCCGATCGAGCACGACGAACGGCTTGCCCGCCTTCGCGCACGCGCGCATCGCGAGCACCATCGTCCACACGAAGGTGTAGTAGCGGCTGCCGATGTCCTGGACGTCGAACACCATGACGTCGACGGTGTCGAGCATCGCCGGTGTCGGCGCGAGGGATGCCTCGGTGTGGCCGTACAGGCTGAACACCGGCAACCCCGTCTGCGCGTCGCGATCGTCTCCGACGCCGATCATGTCTTGCGCGTCGCCCCGCACGCCGTGCTCGGGCCCGAACAGAGACGCGATCTTCAGATCTGCGCGCGCGCGGAGCAGATCGATCGCGTGACGCAGCTCGGGATCGACAGCGGTCGGGTTGCAAATCAGTCCGATACGCCGATCTGCGAGCAGCGACGAGCCGTCCGCCGCGAGACGTGCGAGGCCGGTCTGTACGGTCACGCCTTTGCTCTCATGATTCAGAAGATTGAACGCCAAGACGCCGAGACGCCAAGGCAAGAAGAGTGATTTTTTCGCTTCGCAAACGGAGGCCCTTCCAATCGCTGAACCAAGTCGTTGTTGCTCGCGATCGGACCAACAACGGGTGAAACGGTTGACCCATTGCACCTCGTGATCGGGCACTCAAGAGAACCTCTCTGTCCGATCTTGGCGCCTTGGCGTCTTGGCGGTGATCCCCGACGGCGTAAAGAGGGCGAGGGCCCGGGCGAGCGCGAGAACGGGGGCGAGGGCGAATGTAGCGGCGCCAGCCACCTGAGGGCGTGATGCCTCCTAGGCGAAGATCGGGACCGGCTTGAGCGTGACCTTGTTGTCCTTGGTCACGACGCGGAAGCGCACCGCGCGACATTGATACTGCGCCTTCAGCTTGCCCTCGTTGACCTTGAGCTTCGCGATGAAGTTCTCGAACGAGACATCATCGGGCGAGCCCGCGGCCTTGCGCTGGGCGACGTACTCGGTGAACACGCGCTTGTAGTAGTCGGGCTCCGACTCCTGCGCGAGCGCCGCCAGATCCGGATCGGTCTGCGAAGGCGCCTTGCCCTCTTCAGTCTCTTCGAACTCGACGCGACCCGGGATGATCGGATTGCCGTCATCGTCGAACTCTTCTTCGCCCGGCTCGGGGCGACCGAGCAGACGCGCGAGCATGACGTTGAGGCCGTTCGCGAGGCCGTCGAGCTCGGGGCCGACGGGCCGGAACGTGCGATCGACATTGCCGTTGATGATGTCGGTGACGCCGAGCTCGACCTGATCGACCTGCGACACGAGGCGGCGATGCGACAGATAGAGGCCGAGCATCGCCATCGCGAGCGCACCGGCGCCGAGCAAGATGATGAACAGCTTGATCGGCCCGGCGGTGTTCGCGGGATCGGCGATCGGCGACAGCACCATCGCGCCGGCGGTCACCGGCGGATAATCTTTGGGCATCCGCGCGGCGTTCGTGGTCGAGCGCGGAATCTCGACGGCGGCGGCGTAGTAGTTGATGCCGTCGATCGTCACCTTCGTCTGACCGCTGGTCTTGACCTGGCCCGAGTTCAAGATGTCGGTGAGCTGCTTGGTCTTGCCGGTGTCTTCTGCCTGACCGAGCTTGGTGAAGCTGGTGGTCACGACCTTCTTGCCGTCGTAGTAGGCGATCTCGGTGCCGAGGAGCCGCTTGTCGCGCTGCGCCTGTTGCGCGCTCTGCGCGTACGCGACGACCACAGCGCCGAGGATCGCGACGCCGTCCGGGCTGTTCGGCTTCGCCGACGGATCCGGATCGATCACCGGCGCGACGCCGATCTTCATCACGCGGTCCTGAAAGCTCCAGGTGTCGCTGATGATCACGCGGTTGCCGAGGGCGACGTCGAGCGCCGGGATGATCGTCCCCGTGCCGCTGTCTTTCTTCCACTGCTTCGGTACGGTCGGGACCTCGTTCATCGCGACGACGTTGCCGTCTTTGTCGACGAGCGCGATGATGTCGGGCTTGACGTCGCCTTCCTTCTCGTTGGAGGTGAACTTCGTGAAGCCGAGGCGCGCTTGACTCTCGCGCTCGGTCTTGCTGTCGACCGCCTTCAGCGACGCGACGAAGCTCTGATCGGCCGCGAGCCGCTCGGCCTTGTTCGCGACGTCGATCGCCTCGAGTTGCGCGAGCTGACCCACGACTTGATACGCGCGCGGAATCAAGCTCTCGGCGTCTTTCCTGACTTTGTCGTCGAGGCTTGTCGAGGTCACAAAAAATGCAACCGCTGCGAGTGCAGCGATCACGACAGCAACGACGGCAGCAATAACCGTGCGGGACATCAAGCCCTCCGGCGGCGATTATTCGTGCGTTATCGCGGAGATGTCAATGTGAGCGAGCGCGTGACTACGGGATACCGGCCTTGAGGAAGTCACTCGTCCGGTCGCAGATCTCCATGACCCGGTCGTGATTCTTCTTCGGGTCGGGCTCCTCGACGGGCTGAAACGTGCACACCGCGTCGGCGACGCCCTTGCGCATCGCCGCGGCTAGCCGCGCTGAATCCGAGACGACCACGAGCGTCCGGGGCAAGGCATCGGCGATGGCCGCATCGATCGACGAGCAGCGCTCGGGCGTCTTGCCCTCGAGATAGAGGCTGGGCTCGCAGACCACTCGCTGCGGCACCGCGAACACGTGATCGATCGGATCGACGATGGTGACCCCCGGCAGGGATTTCTTCACGAACTCGCGCAGCTTGCCCAGCATGTCTCGGTACGCGTCCGCGACCACGTTCGGAGCGATCTGCGTGTCGGTCGCGACCGTGATGTGGAGGTCCGGAAACGTGACCGCCGGCGTCAGGGTCACGCCCGGGATCGTGATGTCGGGGACGACCGCGGAGCCCGCCGATCCCGATCCGGCGCCCGTCGTGCCATGGCCGTGGCGGAGCAGCAGCGCCGCCGCCGTCGCGCCGCCCGCGATGACGACGAGCACCCCGGTGATCAGCGGCCACTTGCTGCGGCGGCGCATCCCGACCCGCGACATCCCGGGCTCGAGCTCGTCGGCGAGATCCTTGGCCGTCGCCGAGCGCGTCGTCGGATCGGTGCCGATCGGCTTGTTCTTCGAACCACGCAGGTCGCGCAGCAGCGCGCCGCCGAGCTTCTGCGTGTCGGTCAGCGCGACATCGCCTTCCCGGAGCGCGTTCTCGAAGATCTTGCGCATGTCGCGCGCGTTCTCGAAGCGGTCTTCGGCGCGCTTGGACAGGCTGCGCATCAGCGCATCCTCGACGGTCCGCGGCAGCTCGATGCCGAGCGTGCTCGGTCGCTTCGGGACCTCCGCCAGATGCTTCGTCATGATGTCGAAGTGCGTCGCACCGTCGAACGGCGTATCGCCGACGAGCGACTCGAACAGCGTCGCGCCGAGCGAATAGAGATCCGTCCGCAGATCGACTTCTTGTCCGCGCACCTGCTCGGGCGACATGTAGCGGACCGTGCCCATCGTCTGGCCTTCGGTCGTCAGGCGCGTCGACGTCGTCATCTTCGCGATGCCGAAGTCCATCACCGTCGCCGAGCCGTCCTGCGCGCGCACGAGCACGTTCGACGGCTTCATGTCGCGATGCACGACGCCGCGGCCATGCGCGTACTCGAGCGCCTTCAGCACGTCGACGCAGATCCGCAGCGACGAGATCCAGTCGAGTCGCTTGTTCTCGAGGATGATCCGCTCCCAGGTCTGGCCCTGGACGTACTGCATCGCGAGCACGAAGCTGCCGTTCTCCTGCCCGAAGTTGTAGAGGTGGACGATGTTCGCGTGATCGAGCGTCGCGAGTGCCTTGGCCTCGTCGAGGAATCGGCCTTTGACCTGGCTGTGTGCCGCGAGCTCGGGCGGCAAGATCTTCAGCGCGACTTCCTGATCCGTCATCTTGTGACGGGCCTTGAACACGACGGACATGCCGCCCTGCCCGAGCACGTCGACGAGCTCGTACTGACCGAGCACGACCTGGCCGATCATGCGATGCGCACCGGTCGCGCTCAGCGCGGTGCCGCAGCTCGCGCACTTGACGTCGATCTCGAAGACATCGGCGTTGCAAGACGGACACTTCATCCCCTGGGATTCCCTCGGGCTAGAGATGCGCGTCCTCGCTTCGCTGCCCCACAGGGATTCCCTCGGGCTAGAGATGCGCGTCCTCGCTTCGCTGCCCCACAGGGATTCCCTCGGGCTAGAGATGCGCGTCCTCGCTTCGCTGCGGGCGCGCTCGATCCATCGCCCTCGGTCACGGGCGCGCTCGATCCATCGCCCTCGGTCACGGGCGCGCTCGATCCATCGCCCTCGGTCACGGGCGCGCTCGATCGATTGCCCTCGGTCATCGCGCGATCGCCTTCCGCGCGCTCGCGCGCTCCCAGCCGGGCACGCGTTCGAGCAGCCGGCCGAGCTCGTCGACGAGGATCGCCGGAAATTCGACCGGCGTGTAGTGCGATCCACCCTCGATGACCACGAGCCGGGAGCCGCGAATCGCGCGGTGCATGTGCTCGGCAGTCGAAGGGGGCGTCATCAGATCGCGGTCGCCCGTCGCGATCGACACCGGCACCTTGATCGTCGCGAGCACCTCTTCCGCGTCGTGCTCGTCGAGGCGCGTCAGCAGATCGGTATAGATCCGCCAGTCGATATTCTGAAACCCGGCCGCGACGGCGCGAAACACGTCGACATCGATCGTCGGCGACACCAGGCCGATGCGCTTCATCGCGCCGATCAGCGCATCCGATCCGGCGAGCCGCTTCGTCGCGCGCCCGGCGAGCACGGCTTGGGCTTTGATCAGGCGCAGCAGCATCGGGATGGTCCGGCCGATGAACCGGCTCCCGAGGACCGTTCGAAACGTCCGGCCGTACGTGCCGTTGATCGCGAACATCCCGCGCACGCGGTCGGGATGGCGGCGGATCGTTTCGTAGGCCACTTGCACGCCCATCGACCAGCCGACGATCACGAAGTCATCGACCTTCTCGGCCGCGAGGATGTCGATCAGATCGTCGACCTGATGCGGCACCGTGTTGGCGAGCGGATCCGCGGCGACTCCGGACGTATAGAGCCCGCGGTAATCCCAGCAGATGGTCTTGTAGCCCTGCAGCGCTTCGTAGAGATAACGAAACGCGATGTACGTCCCGCCGAGCCCGTTCGCGAGCACGACGCACGGACCTTCGCCGCGGACCTGATATCCGATCCGCGTGCCGTCGCGCGCCACGACATGGCGCTGAACGATTCCCGGGACCATCAAGCGGCATCGTAGCCGATGCTCCCCGAAAACAAAAACAGCCAGGGCAGTTGCCCCAGCTGTTCGGTCGCACCAGAAGATGCGCGCGACTAGAAGTAGAGGATCGCGCTCAGCCGACCGCGCGTGTAGTCCTCGCTCTGACCGCTGGCGCTTGTCGGCGGCGACACCGTCCGCCCCACCGTGCCCTGGACGGGCATCGTCTGGTTATCCGAAACCGTCGAGCGGCTGCCCGCGCGGACATCGAACGCGATGTGGAGGTTCGGGGTGAGCGCGAGGCGAAGGCCTACGCCGATCTCGCCGAAGTCCTGCGTCGTCGAATAGCTGCCGGCGACATCCGCCTGCTGCACGCCGAGGCCGGCGAGCACGTACGGCGCGAGGCGGTTGTAGACGCCGATTTCATAGATCAGCGACCCGCCGAGGCGGCGATCCACGCGCACATTCGAGACGTTCGCGACGTCGTACGTGGTCTTGCCGAGCTCGCCCTCGAGGAGCAAGCCGCCGGACAGGCGCAGGCGACCGAGCACGCCGACGTCGCTGCTCTGGTTCGTGCTCTGGCCGTTGACGTCTTGCACCGCGCTACCGCCGGCGAACAAACCGATGCCGAGCTTTGGAAGCTCCGGCTGAACAGGCAGCACGTAACCAGGCGCCGCGGTCGCGGCGACCGGGTAGTAGCTCGTCGTGCCGTAATACGAGGGCACGTATTCCGGCGTGTAGTAGTAGTACGGGCGCGGGTAGTAATAGGTCGAGCCCACATAGATGTGGCCACCGACCGACCAACCGCGTGGCTGCCATGTCGGGCGCGACCAGTGATAGCCACCGCCGCTCCAGCCGCCGCCGCCGCTGACGTGAACGCCACCGCCCCAGCTGCGACCGCCGCCGCCGCCGCCGAAATGCACGCCGCCGCTGAAGTGCGCGTGACCTGCTTCGGCAACGGTGGTGAGACCAGAGATGAAGAGGCAGGCACCGAGAAGTAGAGGTAGGCGACGAGTCATGGTTGTTGGTCTTTCCTGAGCCCTTGGACGCTCGACGAGCGCGATCGGTTTAGTGTGCACCCGTCGGGCCAGTCCGTGCGAAAAACGATCTCCCCCAAAACGCACGTGGTTCTATGATCTTACAGGTGCAAACTTAATCACAGCGCCCGGTAAGTCGTGAAAAGCCGGTCACACCCGGTTTGACTGTGGCGCTGGGAAGACACGCCTGCAACCGAGCCAAGCTTTAGGCATCCTTGACAGTTATGAAGAGGGGTCCCTAAAGTGTCCCCCTCTGGAGGAGAACACTTGAGCGACGCAAAGAAGACCGGTAGCCGTGACATCAGCGAGCTCAAGCAACGGCTTGGTCTCAAGAAGGGCGCGGCGGCACAGACAACGGGTCAGGTTGCCGGTCGCGGTAATGGCCAATCGGGTGGGGTCGTCCCTCCCCCGGGCCTCAACCTGCCTCCACCGCCGGGAGTATCCGCGCCTCAGCCGCAGATGCCGAACGCGCACGATGATCCGTTCGGCGCGATGAACGCGATGGCCGCCGTCGGCAACGTGCAACGCGCGCCCGAGATGGTGATCGTCCACGACGGCAAGCCGGTCGAGAACGTCGGATCCGGATCCGGATCGATCCTGAAGATCTTGATCCCCGCGATCATCTTCCTCGGGATCGGCGTCGCCGTCGGCAAGATCGGCGCGACCGCCGCGTTCCACAACGACGGGCTCAAGGGCACCAAGTCCTTGCTCGGCGACAAGGCGCAACCGTCGACCGTCGCGGGTCTCAAGAAGCAGCACGCCGTCGAGATCTTGATCGAGCACTCGAAAGACGATCGTCCCGCGGTGCGCAATGCTGCGATCGCGGGACTCGGTGCAACCCAGAGC
>JAQBQF010000013.1 GCA_028287115.1 Myxococcales bacterium | reverse complement strand
CTCGGAGCGCGATCGGATCCCGCAGCTTCGCGAGCGGCTGCTCTCCGCCGGCCAACGGCTCGAGCTCCGCGAGGTCGGCCGGGCCGCACTCGAGCTCGCGGGTCTCGAAGCGGGTTTCTTCAACGTTCGCCGTCACGTGCGCGAAGGGCTCACGCCCGTCGAGCTTCAGCTGCAATGGCGCGTCACCCCCGGAAGGGCATTTCCAGGTGCGACCGTGCTCGACGCGCATCGCAAGGCGCCGCGCGGACGGGTGACGCTCGTCACGAGTGATCGCGAGCTCGCGATCGATGCGCAGATCTCGCTCGATGGGTCGACCGTCGGCCGCGTGCTCGATGCCGGTCGCTCGCACACGCGCGACGAGTGGCTCGGGCTCGCGCTCCTCGACGTGGCGGTCGGCCATCCCGGCCTCGCAGGCTTCACGAGCGGCGAAGCGCGCGTGCGGACGATCTCGGCGCCCGCGACGAACAATCGCAGCCTCTGGGTCGATCCGCAGCGCCACAGCTGGGCGACGCGCGACAAGACGCCATTTCCGCCGCTGGTTCGGCCGGCGTGGTCATGACGCGGTTCGCGAACAAGAACGTGCTCGTCACCGGTGGCTCTCGCGGCCTCGGTCGCGCGATCGCGCTCGCGTTCGCCGGCGAAGGCGCTCACGTCTGGGTCGGCTTTGGAGCTCGCGCGGACGCCGCCGAACAAACGGTCGCGGACGCCAGGCGTGCGGGAGGCACCGCGACACCGCTGCAGTTCGACGTCACCGATGCGGTCGCGGTGGATGCCGCGATCGCGAGCGCGGTCGCCGAGCGCAAGACGATCGACGTGCTCGTCCACGCCGCCGGTGTGATGCGCAATCATCTGTTCGCGCTGTCCGAGCCCGATGATTGGGACGAGCCGCTGCGCGTCAACCTCGGCGGCGCATTGCGCGTCACCCGCGCGGTGATCCGGCCGATGCTCTCGGCGGGACGCGGCGCGATCGTGCATGTCGGGTCGGTCGCCGGCTTGCGCGCGAGCCCGGGCCAAGCCGGTTACTCCGCCTCGAAGGGCGGCCTCGTCGCACTCGTCCGCACGCTGGGTGCCGAGCTCGCGCCGCGCGGGATCCGCGTCAACGCCGTCGTGCCGGGGCTGTGCGCGTCGGGAATGGGCGTCAGGCTCGATCGCAAGCAGGTCGACGGGCACGTCGCGCGGATTCCGCTCGGCCGCACCGGCACCGCCGACGAGATCGCGGGCGTCGCGCTGTTTCTCGCGTCGGACGCGGCGAGCTACGTGATCGGGCAGGCGATCGTCGTCGACGGAGGCATGTCATTGTGATGCATCGGAATCCCCGGAGGCGGATGACGCATCGGAATCCCGGAGGCGGATGATCGCCTACCTGTTCATCGGGCAGGGCGTCGAGCTGCCGTGGGTCGCCGACGACGTGCTCGCCGATCCAGACGTGATCGCCCTCGTGACGATCGCGAGCGAAGCGACTGGCTGCGATATCGCTCGCTTGCTCGTCCGCGGCGGGCGCGAGCTGTCGCGCTCGGAGATCTTGCAGCCGGCGATGGTCGCGGTGTGTCTCGGCGTCGAGCGGATGCTCGCGCGCGCAGGCGTTGCGCCCGCGATCGTGCTCGGTCACTCGCTCGGCGAGATCACCGCGTGGGCCGCGAGCGGCGCGATCACCGCCGAAGACGCGGTCACGGTCGCTGTGATTCGCGGGCGCCTGATGGCGCGCGAAGCGGCACGCCATCCCGGTGGCATGTTGCGGCTCACCGGTGATCGCGAGACCTGCGAACGCGCCATCGCGCTCGGCAGACAACTCGGATCGATCTGCATCGGCGCGCACAACGGTGTCGATGAATGGGGCCTCGCCGGCGACGAAGCCGCACTCGCCCACGTCCTGCCGCAGTTTCGCACGCTGCGCCTACCCGTCGCGGGCGCGTGGCATTCGCCTGCGATGGCAGGGGCGCTCGACGAGATGACCGCGGCGATCACGGCGTTGCCGCGCCGCCCTATGACGGTGCGGATGATCAGCAATCGCGATGGTCGGTTCGCCGCCGACGCGGATCTTCCGGCGCTGCTGGCGGGTCAGCTCGTCCACCCGGTGCAATGGGTCGCCTCGCTCGAGACGCTCGTCGCCGCCGGGGTTCGCCGGTACGTCGCGGTCGGGCCCGGCAAGATGTTGCGCTCGCTCGTCCACCGCAATCTCGGCGTCGAGCAGCACGTCGACATCATCGACAGCGCGCGCGCCGTGCGGGACTTCGCTGCCGCATGCGTATGAGGCGCGGATCGCTACGCGTCGCTGCGTTTGCGCTTGCATTCGCAGTCGCGTTCGCACTCGCGCATGCGTTCGCACTCATCATCGAGGTGAACGGCAGCACACGATCGCAAAGGCCGCAAAGAAGAGGTTTATCGAGGAGGATCGCGCGTCGATCGCCAAGCTCGCGCGGTTACTGTTCCATTAGAGCTGTCAGTCCTTTGTGGCCCTTTCGTACTTTGCGCGCTTTGCGATCTCTGGTTTTCGCGCGAACAGCAGTCACATGTTCGCTCGCCTTCAACTTCGCCGGCTGCGGCCCGGCGCTCATCTGGTCGGGGCGAACGCCGGATCGCCAGCATCGCGTCGAGGTAATCGAAGACGGCGGCTTGCAGTACGTCGCGATCGACGGCGAGCGCCGTGCCGCGTATCACGGCATCGCCGGTCACTCGATCGCGCTGTCGCCGGGGCACCTCGCGTTCGCCGCGCGGCTCGGCGCGCATTGGACCGTCGTCTACGACGGCAAGCCGAGCGACAGCTGGGACGCGATCGGCGCCCTCGTGATGACGCGGTCCGGCGAGCTCGCCTATGCGGCAGAACGCGATCGCGGTTGGTACGTCGTGATCGACGGACATCCCGGGCCGCGCTTCGATGCGATCGTCGCGGGGACCTTGCAGGTCGGCCACGATGCCGCGGGCTTTGCCTACGTCGGTGAGTCCGCGGGTCGCGTCACCGCCGTGATCGGCGGCAAGCAAGGGCCGACCTTCGACGGCATCGGTCAGCTCGTACTCGACGGCGGTCACCACGCGTACGCGGCGCGCCGAGCGCTCGAGGCCTACGTCATCGTCGACGGTGTTACAGGTCCGCCGTGGTCCGCCGTGTCGAAGCTCGCGCTCGCGAATGGTCACGTCGCCTACGCCGCTTCCGACGGCACCGACTGGCGCGTGATCGTCGACGGTGAGCCCGGCCCCACGGTCGATCGCGTTTCGGAGATCGTGCTGTCGAAGGACGGCGCGCACCACGCGTGGATCGCCAGCGTCGCCGCGCAAGACGTGCTCGCGCTCGATGACGTCCCGATCATCGCCGCACCGAAGCTACGCGCGCGCGGTGTCGTGTTCTCCCCGCGCGCTTCGAGCCTCGCGTATGTCGAGCCGGCGTTACCACGCGGTGAACGCGTGGTGGTCGTGGGTCCCACGGTCGACAACGGGACCCACCGAACCGAGCACACGGAGGGCGCGGTGTTCGACGAGGTCGGAACACCGACGTTCAGCCCGGATGGTCAGCGACTCGCGTACGCGGCGGTGCGCGGCAAGACATGGCTGATGATCGTCGACGGCGTCGAGCATGCCGGCGGCACCCACGTCGGCGATCCGGTGTTCAGCGCCGATAGCCGCCACGTCGCGTATGTCGCCCGCCGCGGCAACCGCTCCGTGGCCGTCATCGACGATCGCGAACATCGATTCGATCTCGCGTTCGAAGACAGCATCGTATTTTCTGCCGACGCCAAGCGCTGGGCGGTCGTCGCCGGCGATCTCGAGCGCGAGCGGATGTTCATCTCGGTCGACGGACGCACCGAGATCCCGTTGCGGACGGTCGACATCTACTCCGCGGCGACGCAATCCCCGATCACGCTGGGCCCACCCAAAGACAACGTGCTCCGCCGATGGGCGCAGGCCGAGGTCGATCGCTCGCGTTAGTGCGTCTTCTTGCCCTTGACGAGATCTTCGGGCGAAGGCCTGCCACCCGTGGGCGGCGGGGTCGAACCCGTCGGTCCACCTGGCGGCGGCTCGATCACGGGCGACTCCCACGTCTGCGTCACGTTCTTCATCTTCTTGTAGACCATCAGGCCGTCGGAGTTCCGCTCGCTGTGCGGTGACGCCATCTTGAAGTCACCGGTGATCACGACTTCATCGCCGACCGCGTACGGCGGGCACGTGTTCGTCTTCGGGTCCTTCGTGTTGCATCGATCGGGCGGGGGGTTCTTGAGCTCTTCCTTGGGAAGGCGCTTGATCTCGAGCGCGTTGTACGGTCGCGGCACATCGACGACCCACAGGCTCTTCTCGGCCGGCGTCTCCTTGGTGTCGCCGATGTAGAACTTCGGACGCTCGCACTTGGTGGGATCGTCCTCGATGATCTTGGCGACTTCTTTGTCCGTCTGGCCCGGCTGGCGGACCGCGGTCATGCAGTCGTACGCCCACGTGATGTAGCCGTGAACGACGAGCTCGCTGTCGAACAGCTTCTTGCCTTTGACCCGCAGCTCCTTCACGGAGTGACCGCCATCGGCCGGAGGCGGTGGCAGATCGAACGGCGGAATGCCGGGAAGGTCGAGCTTGACGTCGGTCTTCTTGACCTCGGCTTCTGGACCTTTGAGCTTGTCCTTGTCGCACGCGGTCCCAAAAATGGGCGCTAACAAAACGCACGCAAAAGTGATGGTGCGGACCCCGTGACGGTGCGGCATGCTGCGGTCTTAACATGAGGCAGTTGGCCCCTCAAGTCGCGGTCCTCGGCGCTTTCGTCGGGATCCTGTCCGCGTGCGATTCCCCCGCACGCGTGAAGCCGTGGCGTCACGCCCCGGATCCGACCGCAGAAGCCGCACGAGCCCAAGGATCGCCGATTCTCGCCGCGGAGGCAGCGGCCCCGGGGGACATCCACTCCGCGCGCGTGCACACCCTGCGCATTCACGTCGACGCCGAGCCAGGACGCCTCTCGCCGATCGTCTCCCCGAGTATCTGGGCACGGCGAATCACGCTCGGAACCGTGTTCGAGCCGCTGCTGCGCTACGTACCTCCCGACGGGCAGGGGCCCGGTCGCTATACGCCCCGCCTCGCGCAGAGCTGGCGCGTGATGCCGAACGGTCTCGAGATCCGGATCGAGCTCGAGCCCGACGTGACCTTTCACGACGGTCGCCCGCTCACGACCTCTGATGTCCAGTTCACGCTCGACGCCGTGCGCGATGCTCACAAAGGTGTCGAGCATCTGCGGCCGATGCTCGACGATGTCGACGCGATCGAGCTGATCACTTCGCACGAGATCCGGTTGCGCCTGAAGCGGCCGAGCGGGTTGGTGTTGCGAGCGCTCGCCGAAATTCCGATCCTGCCGATGCACATCTATGACGGCAGCTTGCTCGCGGGCGGTGCGCTCGTCGGAACCGGCCCGTGGAAGTTCGTCTCGAACAAGGCGGGCATCGTCCACCTGACGAAGTTCGACCGTTACTGGGGCGGGCCGGCGCCGATCGCGGATCTCGAGTTCGTCTACGAGCCCGACGCTGCGGTCGCACTGACCGCGGCCAAGCGCGGCGAGATCGATCTCGTTCCTGCGCTCGTACCCGCGCATTGGCCAGAGCAGGCGACGTCACCGGGAATCGCCGCGGCATTTCGCCCGTTGCAGCTCGCGCCACCGAAGCTGCGCTACCTCGTGTTCAATGCCGCCCGTCCGCTGATGGAGGACCCGCGCGTTCGCCACGCGATCGCGCTGCTCGTCGATCGGCGCGCGATAGGCAAGCGCGTGTTCGGCGGCCTCGCCAGGCCCGCGCTATGGCCGATCTGGCCCGGCGGCCCGATCGACGGCGCCGAAGCCAGCGTTCCAGACTTC
Source organism: Myxococcales bacterium (assembly GCA_028287115.1). Lineage (GTDB taxonomy): Bacteria > Myxococcota_A > Polyangia > Haliangiales > Haliangiaceae > JABFXX01. The sequence continues at coordinate 14,936 of JAQBQF010000013.1, read as the reverse complement.
GATCCGGCGACCGCGGCAAAGCTCCTCGCAGAGGCCGGCTGGATCGACACCGATAAGGACGGGATTCGCGACCGCGCCGGCAAGCAACTGCGGCTGATCATGATCGGCGGCGAGAAGCCGGTGCAGCGAGACGCCTCGGGTCCACCGGTGAAGTCCGAGCGCGATTACTTCGTCGAAGCGGCGCGGCGCATCGGTGTCGTGATCGAGGTGAAGACCGGTGGCGAGTCGTTCCTCGACAAGCGCCTGACCGACGGCCGCTACGATCTCATCGAGGAGAGCTTCACCGGCATCGTCGACGGCGACCCGACCGTGCTGGTCGGCGGCAAATCCGCGACGCGGCCGGTGCAGCCGCGCGTCGACCGCGCGCTCGATGCGATGGGCGCGGCCTGGGATCCCGCCGAGCGCGCGAAGCTCGCACCCGAGCTGGCGGCGGCGCTTGCGGAGACGTGGCCGATCGCAGGGATCGTGGCCGACGCGCCGCAGGGCCTGGTCCACAAGCGGATCAAGAACGTGAAGGTGTGGGACGGCTGGATCGATCTCGGCCAGTTGAGCTTCGACCCCGCGCAATAACCTTCTCGTGCGGGAACCGTTCGACCGCGCGCTTACATGAAGCTACGATGAAAGCGTGAGGGTACCGGAGCAGTTGCGCATCGCCTGGTCGCAGGGCTCGGCGTTTCTCGACGCGCTCGATCGCGAGGGCCTCGGCCGCTACAGCGTCGCGATGCCAGGCGCCGACCGCGTGCTGCGCGGTGCACCGATCGGTGAGCGGGTCACGGTCGAGCTCGAGTTTCTCGATTCCAAGCGAACGTTTCGTCATATCGCGCGCGTCGTCGAGCACGATCCTGGGCCGCCGGAGGTCGTGACGTTCGAGTTTCTCGCCGAGCAGCGCGCGGTGCGCGAGCTGATCGTGTGTCATGCGGAGGGCCGCAGCGTGCCGTACTTGAACCGGCGTGCCGAGCGCAGGCTCGTCTGGTTACCCGTCGAAGTCCGGATCGCCGATCAGCAGCGCCGCGGGTTTGTCACCGAGCTGTCGGAGCTCGGCGCGTTCGTCGCGATGCCCAATCCGCCGCCACGCGAGAAGCGCGTGCAGCTCCAGATCCGGACCGAGGACGGACCGCGGCTCGAGGTCACCGCGCGAGTCGTCTACTCGCATCCGCAGGGGCCGCGGGTCGGGTTTGCCGGCGAGTTCGCGTTCGGAAATCGCGACGATGAAGTCCGGATCCAGCGCGCGCTACGTGCCGCGCTTCAGCCGCCGAAGCGTTCGTAGAGCGCATACGCGAGCGCGCCCGCGGACAGGACATAGATCACGATCACGAACCACGCGCCCGACGACGCTTGCGTGGCCGCTGGGCCTACATCGCGCAGCTTCGGACGCGTCGGGCTAACCATCTGAACATTGGCCGGGCTCACGGCCTTGGCCGCGGGATCGACGATCACGCTCGGCTGGTCACGCTCTTGGAGGGTCGTCAGGCGGGCCACGCACCGATGGTATACTGGTCCACCGAGGATGGCGCACCTGCTGCTTATCGATGACGACGTGCAATCCGATGCCGTCTTGAAGTCGCTGGCCGTCAAGGGACACGAGGTCCGTTGGGCGCGAACGATGGGAGAGGGGCTCAAGCAGTTCCGCCACGACCGGGCCGATGTCGTGCTCGTCAACAGCGACCTCCCGGACGGCAGCGGCCAGGACGTCCTGCGGCAGATCCGGATCGAAGATCCAACGACGATGGTCGTCGTCGTCAGCGCGAGCGCGACGATCGAAGAAGCCGTGGACGCGATGAAGCAAGGCGCCTCGGACTTCGTGCGCAAGCCGCTCGATCTCGCCGACCTCGAGCTTCGGGTCTCGCGCTGTTTATCGAGCCGGCGGCTCGCGACGCAGCTCGAATATCTGAAGTCACGGCAAGCGCGAGGTTCCGCGATCTCGGGGCTCGTCGGCGAATGCGCGCAGATGCGCAGCGTGTTCGATACCGTGATCCGGCTCGGGCAGAAGACGACTCGGCGCGCAGGCCCGACCGTGCTGATCGTCGGCGAGACCGGCACCGGCAAGGGCGTGATGGCGCGCGCGCTCCACTACAACAGCCAGCGTCGCGACGGGCCGTTCGTCGAGGTCAACTGTGCCTCGATCCCCGAGAACTTGATGGAAGCGGAGGTGTTCGGCGCCGAGCGCGGCGCGTACACGGGCGCGGTCGCCTCGCACGTCGGCTATGTCGAGACCGCCGAGGGCGGGACGCTGTTCCTCGACGAGATCGGCTGCCTCTCGCTGCCGCTCCAGGCGAAGTTGCTCACCGTGCTCGAGTCGCGGACGTTCCGTCGCGTCGGCAGCTCCGTCGAGCGTCATGCAGATATTCAGATGGCGGTCGCGACGAACATGGATCTGCGCGCCGCCGTCGAGCGCGGTGCGTTTCGCGAGGATCTGCTGCACCGGCTCGAGATCATCGTGCTGCGCATGCCGCCGCTGCGCGAGCGCGGTCCGGATCGGATCCGGCTCGCGGCGCATCTCCGCGACGAGATCTGCCGCGACTACGGTTTGCCGCCGAGGCCGTTTGCCGATGACGTCGCCGTTCTGATCGACGGCTATCACTGGCCGGGTAACGTGCGCGAGCTGCGAAACTGTCTCGAGCAGATCCTGCTACTCGAAGACGATCCGATGATCGCCGCTCGCCACTTCCACCTGCGCGGGCGCATGAAGCGGCCTTCGAATCCGCGGCTCGGCAGCAGCAGCGAAGGCGCGGTCGAGCTCGAAGTTCCCGAGGAAGGCCTCGCACTTCAGGCCGTCGAGGACGCGTTGATCGATCGCACGATGGCGATGTGCGAAGGCAACGTGTCCCGTGCCGCGCGCATGCTCGGCGTCAGCCGTGACCAGTTGCGTTATCGGTTGGCAAAACGCGGTGCGTGATTACACCCAACTTGGGGAATCACACCCTGCACCGAAATTACACACGCGCCTCATTCCAACACCTTGACGCGGTTCGGATCTTGCGAGGATACGCGCAGAATTGACCGTCGAAGACCGCAAGCTCTGCGTTGTGTGTTCGAAGGTGTATCGCTCCGACATGTCGACATGTCCGGACGACGGCACGATGCTCGTGCTCGAAGCCGGAGGTGGCGCATCGCAGGTCAGGCTCGGTCACGTGATCGGCAACTACCGGCTGATCCGATCGCTCGGTGAAGGTGGCGTCGGCGCCGTCTACGAAGCCGAGCACGTTCGGCTCGGCCGCAAGACCGCACTCAAGATCCTCCACCCGGATGTCGTCACCGACGAGATCGTCGTGCGGTTTTTCAACGAGGCGCGGGCGGTCAACGAGATCAAGCATCCGAACATCATCGACGTCGAAGACTTCGTGACCACGCCGACCGGCGATCACTACATGCTGATGGAGCTGCTGCAAGGCGAGGACCTGCGTACGGCGATCAGCCGCGAGGGCCATCTCGCTCCCGAACGCGTGGCGGCGATCGGCGAGCAGATCGCCAGCGCGCTCGCCGCGGTCCACAGGGTCGGCATCGTCCACCGCGATCTCAAGCCCGACAACTTGTTCCTCGTCGAGCGCGACGGCGAGGAGATCTGCAAGCTCCTCGATTTCGGGATCGCGAAGTTCATGGGCGAAGAGCAGGGCGTGACCCGGGCGGGCATGACGATGGGAACGCCCGAGTACATGGCGCCCGAGCAGATCATGTCCGACGGTGTCGCGGGCGTCCGCGGCGACATCTACTCGCTCGGCATGGTGATGTACGAGGCGCTGTGCGGCACGCCGGCATTCACCGCGTCCAACACCGCGGCGATCTTGCGCGCTCACTGCTACGAGCCGGTGGTTCCACCTTCGAGCCGACGTGGCGAGCCGTTGCCGCCCGTCCTCGAAGCCGCGGTGATGAAGTGTCTCGAGAAGGATCAGGAGAATCGGTTCCAGACCGCAGACGAGCTCCGTGAAGCGCTGCGCGCCGAGACCCCGGTGACGCTGACGACGACGATCGCGGCGCGCGAACAACCGAAACAACGTAGTCGCCGTCGCGCCGTGCAGATGCTGCCGGCGTTCGCGATGGCCGCGGCCGCGCTCGTGTTGCACCTAGCGCCGCGCACGGGCCCTGCTCACACCGCGGCTGCCGCGACGCCAAAGCTCGCGGAGCCTGCGCCGATTGCACCGGCACCGCCGCCGCCGGCGCCGGCACCGGCACCGCTGCCGGTCGCGCCCGCGCCTGCAACCGAGATCCAGCTCGCGCTGACCTCGCAGCCCGATGGTGCCGAGATGTTCGTCGGCGCCGAGCGCAAGCCCGTCGGTCGCGCGCCGGTGACCGCGGCGATTCCGATGTCGAGCACGCCGGTGCAACTCGTCGCGCGGTTTGCCGATGGGATCGAAGTGGTCGAGACGATCGTGCCCGATGGACCGCGACCGGCGCTGACGTTCATCGAGCCCGTCCCCGCGGTCGCCGCCGCCAAGGCTCCGGCCGCGGTCGCGCATCCGGTCGCAAAGCCCGTCACGAGTGGCGCCGCGCCGGTACCGGCATGGAAGGGGGCGGATTCACAAAGGCCCCCGGCGAACGACGATCGCGAAGGCACCTTGGATCCGTTCAAATGAAGATCTGTCGTACGTGCAAACGGCAGTTCGTCGACCTGCAGGACATCTGTCCTCTCGACGATAGCGAGCTGCAAGCCACCTCCGGCAAGCCGCCGCAGGGCCTGGGCCGCGTGCTCGGAAGTTATCGGCTGATCTGCCTGCTCGGCGAAGGCGGCATGGGGAGCATCTACATCGGTGCGCACACCCGGCTCAATCGCCATGTCGCGATCAAGTTGCTGCGCCCCGAGCTGCGCAACAAGAAAGAGAACATCGCGCGCTTCTTCGAGGAGGCGCGCACGATCAACAAGATCAAGCATCCCAACATCGTCGAATCGATCGACCTCGTCGAGGATGTCGTCGACGGTGCGTACTGCGTGCTCGAGTTGCTGCGCGGACCCGACCTCAGGTCGCGACTCGCCGCCGGAGCGCTCTCGGTCGATTCGACGATCCATATCGGTGCGCAGATCGGTGACGCGCTCGCCGCCGTTCATGCGTTGGACATCGTTCACCGCGATCTCAAGCCCGACAATTTGATCCTGATCAATCGCGGTGGCCGCGACGACTTCGTCAAGCTCATCGATTTCGGTGTCGCGCAGATCAGCGAGGAGCGCGCCACAGGCATTCCGTACGGCACGGCCGCGTATATGGCTCCCGAGCAAGGTGCGGGCGAGCGCGTCGACGGTCGCGCCGATGTCTATTCGCTCGGCGTGCTGCTGTTCCAGATGGCGACCGGCCAGCATCCGTTTCCGTCGAGCAGCGACAACGAATATCTGCTGCGGCACGCCGATGATATTCCGCCACGGCCGAGCAAGCTCGCGCCGAACCTCCCGCGCGCGCTCGAGTCGCTGATCTTGCGCTGCCTCGCGAAGAGCCCGAGCGAACGCTTCGCGAGCGCCGCCGCGGTCTCGGTCGCCTTGCGGGCGATCGATGTCAACGCGCGTGCGCGCGGCAAGACGTGGAAGTGGGTGCTCGGCGGTGTGTTGTTCGCGGGCTCCGCGGCGACCACGGCCGTGCTCGTGCCGCGCTACCTCGCGGCCGATGCACCCGCGAATGCCGCGCCGCAGCCGGCACGCGCGCCGGTCGCACCTCCTGTCGCGGCCCAGCCGCCGTCCGCCGTCGCGTCGCCACAAGCGCCCGCCGCCGTCACGGTCTCGATCGCTTCGACGCCTCCGGGCGCCAAGGTCTACCGTGTCGGCGAGTCCGTTCCGCTCGGCACGACGCCGCTCACGACGCCGGTACCAGCGGAGCACGTCTGGCAGTTACGGTTCGAGCTCGCCGGATTTCAGCCGCTCGACCGCGAGCTCGACGTGAGCAAGGCGCACGAGCTCGCCGTGGACCTCGTGCGAATCCCGGTCGCGACGCCTGCGACGAAGATCTCCCCTTCAACCATCTCGCCTCCAAAGCTGGAACCGAAGAAACCGAAGGTGCAGCGTGAAGGTGTGATGGATCCGTTTGCGCAATAACAAGAGGTAATGATGCGAGCTTCGCTTGTCCTGACGACCATCGTGATCGCCATCGGTTCCGTGACGGGATCCGCGCGCGCCGAGACCGATCTCGTCGTGCTCGGCCCAGCCGTCGCCGGAAAAGTCCAAGCCGTGCACATGCGGCACGCCAAGAAGGCGCTCGAGGTCGCCGTGTCAGCGCAGCACCGCGACCGCGCGGTCGATGCGAAGTGCTTTGCGGATCTCGGCTGTCTCGCGGGGGCAGGCAGCGAGCTCGGCGCGCGGCGCGTCGTCGCGGTCTCGGTGGTCGACAGCGGCGGCGACAAGATGACGTTCAGCTTCGTGCTGGTCGATGTCGGGGCGAAAGAGCTCGTCGGCAAGCGTGACGTCGTGATCGCCGATCGAAGGCTCGCGAAAGATCTCGGCGTCGCGGTCAAGAAGTTCGTCGACGACGCGCCGATCGAACGCGCCAAGGTCCTGTTCGGCGACGGCAACCAGCACTACAACCTCGGCGAGTTTCCTCAGGCGCTCGAGCTCTACAAGTCCGCGTATCGCGTGAAGCCGCTCGCGGCGTTCCTGTTCAACATCGCGCAGTGCCACCGCAAGCTCGGTCACTATCAAGAGGCGATCACGATGTATCAGTCGTATCTCGCGGGCATTCCCGATGCGAAGAATCGCGAGCTCGTCGAATCGCTGATGACCGAGTCGCGGGGCAAGCTCGCGGACGAGCGCAAGGCCGACAACGATCGGATCGCCGAACAAGCGCGCCGCGAAGGCGAGCGCCTCGCCGCCGAGAAGAAGCGCGCCGAAGACGAGCGCAAGGCCAAGGAGGCCGAGGCGCTCGCGGCGGTCGAGAGGCGCAAGGCCGAGCAGGTCCGGATCGACCGCGAGCGCGAGCGCGAGCAAGAGAAGCTCTACAACCGGCATCCGGCGCGCAAATGGACGTTCGTGACCGGCGGCATCGGTGCGGCTGCGGTGATCGCGGGAGGCGTGTTCGGCATGAGCGCGCGCAGCGCCCAATCCTCGTTCGACAATGCGGGCTGCGGCGATCCGAGCCGGCTGCTCGGCGGCGACGGCCTCGCGCAATGTTCCCGAGATGCCGACCAAGGCAAGCGTGATGCGCTCTTCGGCAACATCGGCATGATCGGAGGCGGCGCGCTGCTGCTGACCTCGGCGATGATCTTCGTGATCGATCCTGGGAACGTCGAACGTCCCGATCCGGTGCGTGCCCGCGTCGCGGTCTCGCCGACTTCTGTCCAGCTGGTGGTGCAATGGTGAATCGCGTCCTCCTCGGATGTGCGCTCGTCTGGATGACCGCTTGCGGCTTCAACGAACGCAAGTTCACCGACCGTCAATGCAACAGCGATCAGGACTGCGGCCGTCCTGACGAGACCTGCGTGCTCAACACCTGCACCGAGAAGGCGTGCACGGTCGCGAGCGATTGCGGACCGGCAAACGAGTTCTCGTGTACGTCCGGACTGTGCGTCGTCCGCGGCTGCACCAGCTCGGCCGACTGCTCGCTCGGCTACGCGTGTGTGACCGGATTCTGCCAGGCGGCATTCAACGTGACGTCTGCGACGTCCGTGAGCAACACCTCGATCACGTTGACGTTCGACGCCCCGCCGAACGCGGCCCAGGCGACGGCGATCAGCAACTACGCGATCTCCGGACTCACCGTGAACGGCACCCCGTCGCTGTCCGGTAACACCGTCACGTTGACCACGACCGCGCAGGCGAACACCAGCTATACCGTCACGGTCTCGGGCATCACGCGCGCGAGCGACGGTGCGTCGTTGACGATCGCGGTCGCGACCTTCACGGGCCGCGCCGGTTTCAATGTCGCGAGTGCGGCGTCGGTGACGAGTGCCTCGATCACGGTGACGTTCGATGCACCGCCGAATTCGGCACAGGCGATGACGCTCGGGAACTACACGATCGGTGGCTTGACGCTGACCGGCATGCCGATGCTGATCGGCAACACGGTCACGCTCGTCACGTCACCGCAAGCCTCGTCGACCTACACGATCACCGTCGCGAATGTCACGCGCGCCGGCGATGGCGAGGCGCTGACGACCGGCAGCGCGGCGTTCCACGGCCGTACGCCGTTCGACGTCGCGAGTGCCAGTTCGGCGAGCAGCGGCTCGATCATGGTGACGTTCGACGCACCACCGAACGCGGCGCAGGCGACCACGCTCGGCAACTACACCGTCCCCGGGCTGACGCTCAGCGGTGCGCCGATCCTGTCGGGCAGCACGGTCACGCTCAACACGTCGCCGCAATCCGCGACGACCTACACGATCACCGTCGCGAACGTCACGCGCGCCAGCGACGGCGAGGCGTTGACGATCGCGACGTCCAACGTCACCGGCCATACGCGGTTCAACGTGGTGAGCGCCGCGTCGGCGAGCAGCGGCTCGATCACCGTGACCTTCGACTCGCCGCCGGATCCGACGTTGGCTGGCGTGCTCGCCAACTACTCGGTCCCGGGGCTGACGCTCGGCGGTACACCGTCGCTCTCGGGCAACATCGTCACGCTCGCGACCTCGCCGCAAGCCGTGTCGACCTATACCGTGACCGTCTCCAATATCACGCGCGCGGGCGATGCCGAACCGCTGACGAACCGGACCGCGAGCTTCACCGGCCGCCCACCGTTCGACGTCGCGAGCGCGGCCTCGGCGAGCAGCGGCTCGATCACGGTGACGTTCGACGCGCCCCCGGATCCGGCGACGGCGACCAACCTCGGCAACTACGCCATCTCCGGGCTGACGCTCGGCGGCACGCCAACGCTGTCGGGCAGCAAGGTCACGCTGCTGACGTCACCGCAATCGGCGACGACGTATACCGTGACGGTCTCGAGCGTCACGCGCGCGAGCGATGCCGAGCCGCTGACCGTTGCGTCGGCGACCTTCACGGGCCGCAACCAGTTCAACGTCGCGAGCGCCGCGTCGGCGACCAGCGCGTCGATCCTCGTGAGCTTCGATGCGCCACCGAATGCGGCGCAGGCGACCAACCTCGCGAACTACTCGGTGCCGGGCTTGTTGCTCTCCGGCGCACCGTCTCTGTCGGGTAGCACGGTCACGCTGACGACCTCGGCGCAAGGCGCAACGACGTACACGGTGTCGGTCTCGGGTGTCACGCGCGCCAGCGATGCCGAGCCACTGACGATCGCCGCTGCCAACTTCACGGGGCGGATTCCGTTCAACGTCGCGAGCGCGGCCTCGGCGAGCAGCGGATCGATCACGCTGACGTTCGATGCGACTCCGAACGCCGCGGCGGCGAGCACGCTCGCCAATTACAGCATCGCCGGGCTGACCCTCGGCGGCGCGCCGTCGCTGTCGGGAAACACCGTCACGCTCGCGACCTCGCCGCAGTCGGCGACGAGCTACACGGTCAGCGTCTCGGGCGTCACTCGCGCGAGCGATGGCGAGCCGTTGACGATCACGAGCGCGACCTTCACGGGTCGGACCCGGTTCAACGTCGCGAGCGCGGCCTCGGTGAGCAGCAGCTCGATCACGGTGACGTTCGACGCCCCACCGACCGCATCGCAGGCGATGATGCTCGGCAACTACGCGATCCCGGGCCTGACGCTTTCGGGAACGCCCGTCGTGTCCGGTAACACGGTGACGGTCTCGACCTCACCGCAATCGACGACGACGTTCACGGTCGGGGTCTCCAATGTCACCCGCGCGAGTGACGGTGAGGCACTGACGATCCAGAGTGCGACCTTCACCGGGCGTGCGCCCTTCAACGTGACGAGCTCGGCCTCGACGAGCAGCCGCTCGATCACGGTCACCTTCGACGCACCTCCGAATGCGGCACAGGCGACGATGCTCTCGAACTATTCGATCTTCGGGCTGTCGCTCACCGGCGCACCGCTGCTCAGCGGCAATACGGTGACGCTGACGACATCGGCGCAGGCGGCCACGACCTACGGCGTCATCGTCTCGGGCGTCACCCGCGCCAGCGATGCCGAGCCACTGACCGTTGCCAGTGCGGGCTTCACCGGCCGTGCACCGTTCAACGTGGTGAGCGCTGCATCCGCGAGCGGTAGCTCGATCACGGTGACGTTCGATGCGCCTCCGGATCCGCTCGAAGCGACCAACATCCTGAACTACAGCGTGCCGGGCCTGAGTCTCAGCGGCACGCCCGTGCTCAGCGGAAACACCGTCACGATCACGACGTCGGTCCAGTCGGTGACGTCTTACACCGTCACGGTTTCGGTGGTCGGGCGCGCCAGCGATGACGAACCGTTGACGATCGACAACGCGAGCTTTACCGGCAGGACCGGGTTCAACGTCGCCAGCGCGGCCTCGCTGAGCAAGACCTCGATCACGGTCACGTTCGATGCGCCACCGACGGCGAGCGAGGCGACGACGCTTAGCAACTACACGGTCTCGGGGCTGACCCTGACCGGCACGCCGGCGCTCGCGGGGAGCACGGTGACGATCACGACCTCGGCGCAGTCGGCGTCGACGTACACGGTGAACGTGTCCGGCGTGACGCGTGCGAGCGACTCGACACCGCTGACGATCGCGAGCGCGAGCTTCACGCACACGAACTTCAACGTCGCCAGCGCGGCCGCGGTGACGAGTCACTCGATCACCGTGACGTACGACGCGCCCCCGAATGCCGCCCAGGCGACGACGCGCGCCAACTACAGCGTGCCCGGGCTGACGTTATCCGGAACGCCGACGCTTGCCGGCAGTACCGTGACGATCACGACCTCGGCGCAAACCGCGACGAGCTATACGGTCACGGTCACCGGCGTGACGCGCGCGAGCGATGGCGAGCCGCTGACCACCGCCGCGGTCAATTTCACCGGGCGCGCACCGTTCAACGTCGCGAGCGCGACCTCGTCGAGCAGCACCTCGATCGCGGTGACGTTCGACGCGCCGCCCACCGCGTCGCAAGCGACCACGCTCGCGAGCTACGCCGTCCCGGGCCTGACCCTCAGCGGCACACCGGTGCTGTCCGGCAACGTCGTCACGGTAACGACGTCGGCGCAGCAATCGCAGACGTATACAGTGACGGTCAGCGGCGTGACGCGGGCGAGCGACGCCGAGCCGCTCACCACGGCCGCCGCGAGCTTCACCGGCACCGCAGTCAAGAGGCCGACGGTCACGAACGTCGCGGTGCAGTCGACCAGCCCGAGCAACGGAACCGCGTTCTACAACACGGGAGCGGCGACGGTGCGGATCACCGGAACCGACTTCGTCGGTGTGACGTGTCCGTCCGGCGTGACGCTCGACGATCTCGACGGCGCGGGCAACACGGTCGCGACGCCGCCGACGAGCTGCACCGTCGACAGCAGCACGCAGATCACGGCGACGTTCCCGGCGGGCATTCGCACCAACGGTGCCTTCGGCTGGAACGTGCGCGTCACCAATGGCATCGGTGCGAACACGACGAGCGCCGTCCGCCTCGTTCCGTTGGCCGGCCTCTTGATCAGCGAGATCGAAACGGGCACGACCCTGGGCGGCACCCGCGAGTTCGTCGAGCTCTACAACCCGACGACCACCTCGATCGACGTGACCGCGATCGGGCTCGCGGTCCACATCCGCGCGGGCAACGGCGCCGACTCGAACAAGACGCTGACGTTCATCAACCACATCGTGCCGTCGCACGGGTTCTTGCTGATCTCGTCGGCCGAGTCGGTGGCCGCCAACGCGTGGTACGCGCACCGCGACGTCACGTACTCGGCGCTCACCAACGATCTGGTCAGCAACGGAGGCGTGTACATCAGCCTCAGCGCGAGCTCGAACATCAAGGTGATCGACAAGGTCGGGTTCGGCAGCCAGGGCTCGTCGGGTGTCGAGGGGACCTCGATCACCAATATCCCCGCCGATAGCAGCGCTCAGCGCAAGCCCGCGGGCGGCGCCGGAGCGGCGACCGACACCGATAACAACGCCGCAGACTTCAATGCGGCGAGCACGACCATCACGCCGCTCGGGACGGTCGATCCACCCCAGCCTTGAGCGTCACGCGCCGCGGCGATCTGCGCTACATCTAGAGCGTGGCGACCGCCTCCGCCGTGACCCTCTCTCTCCGCGCCGCGCTCGACGAAGCATTCGTCGCGCTGCCGGAGAAGCTGCGCGTGCCGGGCAGCGGAGGCGCGGCGTGCCGGATGATCTCCGATGTCTACGACCTCGCGATCGCCGCGCGGTTCGAGCACGCGATCGCGGGCCTTCCGACCCCGCTCGCATTGGTCGCGACCGGCGGCTGGGCGCGCCGCGAGCTCGCGCCTTATTCCGATATCGATTTCATCGTGCTGCACGACCGAGACGAGGCTGCCGCCAAGCAGGCGGCGGATCGCCTGCTGTATCCGCTGTGGGACGAGAAGCTCGCGATCGGTCATCAGATCCGTGAGGGCCGGGCGGCGGCGCGGCTCGCCCGCGACGATCTCGCGACCGCGACGGCCTTGCTCGATGCGAGGCATATCGCCGGCGATCGCAAGCTGTCGACCGAGCTCGTGCGCGCGACGCTGAGTGTGCTCGCGCCGGGCGGCAATCCGAACGAGCTCATCAAGTCGCTGGCGGCGGAGAAGACCGCTCGTCACGACCGGTTCGGCGCTTCGCTCTACTTGCTCGAGCCGAACCTCAAGCAGGGCATCGGTGGCTTGCGAGATCTCTCGACCGCGCTGTGGGCCGCGCTCGTCCGCTGGCATCCGCCGCGCCCCGGGTTCGATCCGGAAGGTGCCGAGCCGCTGATCGCAAACCTCGTCGAGATGGGGCACTTGTCGCGCCGTCAGGCGGACGTCCTGCTCGGCGCACGCGACTTCCAGCTGCGGATTCGTACGCTCGTGCAGCTCACGGCGAAGCGCCGGTTCGATCAACTCACGTTCGAGATCCAGGAGGCGATCGCGCCTCGGCTCTATCCGGACGCGCACCCGCACGAGGATGATGTGCGATCCGCGGTGGCGCCGGCGGTGGAAGCGCTGATGCGCGACTATTACTTGCACGCGCGCGGCGTCGTCCAGGTTGCGGATCGCCTCCTCGAATCGGCGCGGGTCCCGGCGCGGCGGCGGCCTCGCATCGCGCAGCTCGATGCCTCGTTCATCACGTTCAACGGCGAGCTCGCGATTCGCGATCCGCGCCTGTTCGTCGAGCGACCGAGCGAGATCATCCGGCTGTTCCGCGTCGCGGTCACCGAACGGTTGCCGGTCTACGGCCACACCCGCGAGCTCGCCGCGGAGACGATCGCTCGCGATCCAATGCAGCTCGCGCACGATCCCGCGGCTGCTCGGCTCCTGCTCGAGGCGCTGCTCGATCTGCGTGATAGCGCGCAACCGTCCGCGCTCGAGGCGATGAATCAGCTCGGCATCCTCGCCGCGCTGATGCCGGACTGGGCGCCTTGCGTCGGTCGCGTGCAGCACGACCTGTATCACGTGTACACGGTCGATCAGCATCAGCTCTACGCGCTCGCGATGCAGAAGCGGATCGCGCGCGGCGAGCTCGAGAAGGAGCATCCGCTCGCGACCGATCTGTGGAAGCAGGTCAAGCGGCCGGCGCCGCTGCTCCTCGGTACGCTGCTGCACGACGTCGGCAAGCCGCTCGGCAAAGGCCACGCGGAGAAAGGCGCGGTCGTCGCGGGGGTCGTCGCTCGCGCGCTCGGGATGACCGAACAAGATGCGCTGCTCACCGAGTTCCTCGTGCGGCAGCACCTGACGATGTCGCATCTGTCGCAACGCCGGGATCTCGCGGATCCCGAAGTGGTCGCGCGATTTGCCGAGAAGGTCGGCGGCGACGAAGAGCTCGTCCAGCTCTACTTGCTCACGCTGTGCGATACCGCGATGACCGCGCCGGACAACCTGACGGCGTGGAAAGACGGCCTGCTGCGCGACCTACTGCTGCGCACGCGCGAGTATTTTCTCGGCGGCGCCGCCGAGGCCGCAGCGCGGGCCGAAGAGCGAGATGCACGCGCACGCGTGATCGAGCTCGCGACCGCCGATCACGCCGCGCCGCCCGAGGTCGCGCGGACCGCGGTCGAAGGCATCGATCCACGGCTGTTCACGCAGCTGACGCCTCGCCAGGCGGCGCGCCACGTCCGGCTGCTCAACACCGCAAATGCGAAGCAGCCGCCGGTCGGGCTCGAAGTTCATTGCTTTCCGATGAAGGGCCACTCCGAGCTCGCGATCGTCGCGCCGGACGAGCCAGGCGTCCTCGCGGCGATCGCCGGTGCGCTGACGGCGAACCGGATCGACGTCCTAGGCGCCGTGCTCGGTCACGTTGACATGCCGGCGAGCGGCGCGGCCCGGAGACTCGTCCTCGACACGTTCTACGTCCGCGATCTCAAGGGCGAGGCGATCCCCGACGACGATGCACGCTGGCAGAAGCTCTCGGCCGATCTCCGATCGCTGCTCGCAGGCCCGCCAGATCCCGAGGCGGTCGCCGAGCTGATCGCGCGCCGGCGGCCGAAGAGCGGCATGCCGAAGCGCGTGACGCCGGGCGTCGTCACCGAGATCCGCCTCCACGACGACTCGACGCAGGCGACGATCGTCGAAGTGTTCACGCTCGATCGGATGGGCGTCCTCTACGCGATCACGCAGACGCTCGCCGATCTCGGCCTCGACATCTCGCTCGCGAAGGTCTCGACCGAAGGCGAGAAGGTCGCCGACGTGTTCTACGTGACGCGCGGCGGTAAGCGAATCACCGACGAGGCGCAACGCGAGCTGCTGATGTCGCGGCTGCGCATGGCGGTCGAAGCGCCGGGCCTAAGCGGAGGCTGAAGGCGGATGAGCGCGATCGATCTACCGCCGGGCATCGGGCTGCAGGGCACACCGCTCGGTACGTTTCGGGCGCCGGTGCGCGCTCGTGTGCTCGCAACGATCTCGCTCGTCGCGGTGATCGTGCAGGGGGCGATCACCTGGGGATTCGTGTCGCGCCATCCGTATCGCTGGCACTCGAGCACGCAGGTCGTGCTGCCGGTCGCGTTCACCGCGTTTGCG
>JAQBQF010000367.1 GCA_028287115.1 Myxococcales bacterium | reverse complement strand
GAACGAAGGCGGCGGAACCATGTGTAGGACCCCATCCCAGACCTCGTCCTTCCGGTCATGACCGAGTCGACGACGCTCCTCGAGGAACTTCGGCGAAGGATCGATCATCACGGCACGCATCGAGGTCAGCATAGCATTTCGTGGCCGATGCTCTGCAGACTTCGCGCCGCGCTAATCCCGCGAATCTCCGTCGAGGTTCTCGCGAAATGGCTGCCTGCCGGCCATGGTGTCCGCCCTTCGTCGGACGCGCGGACACGGAGTGAAACGACACGATCGCGTCGGCCGCGTGCAAACACCGCGGACTGCAGCACGGCGGCAGGTTCGGACGTTGCTACGACGAGCACCACCGCGCGGCCCCACGCGCGATCGTCGCGCTCGATCAGGTCTCGCGTGGACCCGAGTCTGCGAGTCGACCGACGTCGTGCAGTGCAACGCCCCACGTAGCGTTCGTCTACCGATCGCGATGCATGCACCGCACGAACGCTCCGACGAGCGCCTGCAGATCACCGATCACCTTATCCATCGGTGTTCGCCCCTGCCCTTGTTCGAGCCCGTAGGTGACGCGCGTGCCGTGATCGAATGCATCGAACCGCGCGAACCCGCGAACGGCGTCCCGCTTGCCGGCACGAGGCTCCCAGCGAACCTCGCGCGCCGCGACGTCGTACGTATAGGTCAGCGAATACGTCAACGATTCCGAAAATTCGAACTGGATCTCCGTCGGAAGTCCGTCGACACCGATCGTGATGACCCGTGCGCGCCGCAACGCCGGCACCCACGCCGAGAGTAGATGCGGATCGGTGAACACGCGCCAGCACGCCTCCGGCGTACGTGACACGAAAGCGACCACCGTCTGCACTGCGATCCAGGTTGCCAGCTCTAGGTGACGGAACCGTCACGCCCGTGTGGCGAGCTCATGCGCGAACCAACCGGATCGCATCTTCGGGGCAGGCCTTCACGCACAGGCCGCACGCATGGCAAGCATCGGCGCGCGGCGTGTACGCGGTCTTGCGCCGGTGCGCGACCGACTTCACCTTCTGCAAGAGACTCAACGCGGCGAAGTCCGCGTCATCCATCCGCCGCACGTCGAACACGTCGTAAGGACAGACTTCGACGCACTTCGCCTTGCCCTCGCAGCGGCCGCGATCGATCACCGGCTTGAAGACGCCATGGTCTTGTTTGCAGCTCGCATCGATCGGCATGACGGCGACGTTAGCTTCTGCTGGCCATCGCGTCGAGGGCGCAGAGATACTCGCCGCGCACGCGCTCGACGATCGCGTGCCAGTCGAACTGCTCGACGTGGTGCCGGTTGAGAGCACCGAGCTTCTGGCGTTCGCGGCGGCCGATCGCGAGCGTGTGCTCGATCGCGCGCGCGAGCGCCTCGGAGTCGCGCGGTGGGACGAGCTGCGTGCCGGGTCCGGCGACGCGACGATAGCCCTCGATATCGGAGCACACGACCGGCTTGCTCGACGCCATCGCCTCGAGCAGCACGATGCCGAACGACTCCTGCCCCGTCGAAGGCGCGACGAACACGTCGCACGCGCCGTACATCTCGATCAGCCGCGCGCGATCGACTGCGCCGTGAAACGTGAGCCCGGGAAGATCCGGCGGTGGCGGTGCATTGCCGAGCTCACCGATCACGTCGAGCACGACGTCGCGTCCGGACTCGATCAGCTTGCGATACGCCTCGAACAGGATCGTGCCGCCTTTGCGGGGATCGCCGAGCCTTCCCACGAACAGCAGACGAACGCGCCGATCGACGCGCAGCACCGGAGAATCGCTGAATAGCGAGGTCGAGACGCCATTCGGAATGACCGCGAGCGGCCGCTGCCATGCGCTCGACGCATAGGTATGCGCCGCGGGAGAGACGGCGATCGCGCGCTGGTACCAAGGAAACACCGTCGTGCCCCAGGCGCGCCGCGCGACCGCGAGCGCCGTCGACTCGGCCTCGGCGAACGCATGAAACGTGGCGACGTGGGGCAGATGACGTGTGAACCACACGGTCCAGTATGCGAGTGAAGGCTGGAGCGGCTCGTGGATGTGAATGACGTCGAACGTGTGCTCGCGAAAGAACCGGCGCACCGCGAGGGGCGACACCAAGATGCCGAGCATGTTGTCCGAACCGTTGGCCGGAACGTTGACGACACCGCCGAACGTGTGGATCCGCGGATCATCGATCGGCGCCGACGCCGGCCCGATCACGGTGACTTGGTCTCCGAAACCGCGCAACGCCTCCGCGAGATCGAGCGCGTGCTGCTTGACGCCGCCTCCCGCGGAAGCGAGGTCATACGTCACGACCATGCACACGCGCAGAGGGCGGCGCGGTACCGGCACACGGACGATCGCTCGAGCGCGCTCGACGCGTGTGTCGGGTCTCGTCGCGGAGCTCGACTTCGGCGTCACTTGCGCGGATCCAGGCGCAATTGCCGCCGAATGGTCGAGAACCGCCAGATCGCCGAGACGTTGCCGATGCTCGCGACGATCGCGAGGCACGCGATGAAGACCGACGAAGGCGGAAGCGCTGCCCACATCCCGTGCAGCCACGGCCCGAACACCGGCGTCAGACCCGCGCCGAGGATCAGATACAGCGCTCGCTCGTGCCTGCGCATGAGTCCGCGCGGCGCCGCGACGTGCATTGCCTCGGCCTTCGCGCTCGAGTAACTGATCATGAATCCGGCGAGCAGGGCCGCGAGCGCGATCACGATCTGGACCGGCGAGTCATGCGCGAACAGGATGAAGCCGGCGACGAAGGCAAACTCGGTATAGCGATCGACGGCCGCATCGAGCAGCTCGCCCGCATTCGAACCCGTGCGCGTCAGCCGCGCGAGCTGTCCATCGAGGATGTCGCAGATCGTCGAGATCGTGGCGAGCAGACACGCGAGGCCGAACCAACCGGCCGCGACTGCCGCGCCCGCGGCCATGCCCGTGAACAGCGCAAACCACGTGACGCCATTTGCGGTCACTCCGAGCGCGACCAGACTCCGGACCGCAGGATCGATCGCCCAGTACGTCGCCTGCATGACGTCTTCACCGAGCAGCAGGGATCCTCCGACCGAGCCGACGCGCACGCTCCGGAACGATCCAAAGCGAGCCACCCGGATCGCGTAGGCCGCGAGCAACACCACCCACAGAGCCATCGTGATCCAGGAGAAGGCGGCGTCGGTCATGACTACTCCGGCCGTCGAGAAGCAAAAAGACGGCCACGCGACCAGGCCGAAAACCGACGCCAATCCGCGCTGCTAGCCGTCAATCGAGTGCAAAGTTTTTCGACACGTGCCGGTCTACCAACACCCTGACGAAGATTCGGCGGGCGTCGAACCTTGCCTTGGGTGTTGTCGTCGTGGTCAGGGACCGTCGACGATGCCTTCGTGGGCCCCGATCCCGCGACCGGCCAATTCCTGATGGTGGCTCGTCAAAGACAACGCCACGGTGGTGTCTGCGTTTGATCTGCATTCCCCGAGAGTTTCCGGCTCGGAAACGCGTCGGAAACACGGCTCATGTCACGCTGGGGTGTGTCTCGCACATCCGAGAGAACGATCACGGTTCATCACCGCGGGGACCGCGGCGTCGACGGAATCCTCCACCTGATCGAGCTCGCAAGTCACGACGGTCCGCTCGAGATGATGCTCACCGCGATGTGCGGCGAGGTCGCCGCGATCACCGGCGTCGACATCGCGAGCATCTACGTCCGCGAAGGCGATGACGAAGGCATGCTCGTCATGCGCGGCAACCACGGGTTTGCCGCGACCGCGATCGGCACGACGCTCGCGGTCGGCGAAGGTATCACCGGGCTCGTCGCCGAGT
Organism: Myxococcales bacterium; assembly: GCA_028287115.1. Classification (GTDB taxonomy): domain Bacteria; phylum Myxococcota_A; class Polyangia; order Haliangiales; family Haliangiaceae; genus JABFXX01. The sequence goes on along the minus strand of JAQBQF010000367.1, from coordinate 4,703 downwards.
GCATGCGCCCGGTCTCCGCGGCCCACGCGGCCACGGAAGCTTCCTACAAGCCCGTGCCCGGTCTCGGCGAGGAACAGTTTCCGGTGTTCGTCGGCATTCCGCTGATCTCGGGCGGCGCCACGATCGGGGTGCTCGTCATGCAGCGCCGCAAGAAGCCGTTCGCGACCGACGAGGTCACGCTCGCCGCGGCGCTCGGCGCGCCGGTGACGCTCGCGATCGAACGCCGTCGCGCGAGTGCGCTGCGGTCTGCGCGGCTCACCGGTCAGGCTCATGTCGGCGGGGTCGTGCTCGGACGTGCGGGCGTCGTCCCGACGTCGACGGCGATCGCGATCGCGCCGACGGACATCGAACGCGCGGTGGTCCGCCTCCGCGACTACCTCGGTAACGCGGTTCGGCGACTCGCCGATGCCGAGGACTCGCGGATCGGTGCCGCGCTCGATCGGTTCGCGCTGACGCTCGTCGATCAGCGGCTGCGCGAGCGGTTGATCGAAGCTGCAGGTCAACCTTCGGGTCTGCGCACGGTCGCCAAAGAATATGCGCGCGTAAAATATCGGCTCGGTACCAGCAACGACGAGGAGCACGTCTCCGAGATCGAGGAGCTCTGTGCGCTGCTCGGCCTCGCCGCGGATCCGCGCGCCTCGGCCAAGCCCGGTGCGGTGTGGCTCGCCGATCGGATCGGCGGCTTCGTCGCGATCGCCGCCGTCGGACGTGGCGCGGGCGCGCTCGTCGCGAGCGATTCAGCGACGCCGGCCGCCGTCGCGATCGCCGGCGCAGCGAGGCTGCCGCTCGTCAGCGGCGTCGCCGGGCTGTTCGGCTGGGTGCGCGCCGGAGATCTGCTCGCTGTCGATGGCTCGACCGGCACGGTCCTCGTGCACCCGGCGCCGAGCGAGATCGAACGCCTGCGTCACGAACAGAAGTAAGGCGGTTACGGAGCGCCCGATCACTCGACCGCGCCCTGACAGAACCAGCGCCTGCGATTGCGATCGTAATAGACCCACAAGCAATCGCCGCGGCGCAGCTCGGCGAAGTGATACTCGCGGTGCAGCTCACCTCCTGCGCCCCACCACCCACCGGAGATGATGTAAGGCCCGACGATCCGGACGACTGCTCCGTGCTCGAGACCCGAGAGTAACCAGCCATCGTCGCGGACCTGACGCGCTTGCGGAGGCAGCATCTGCGGGCGCGCGTGCAAGCGACGCACGAGCGGCCGGATCATGCGGGGCTGCGGCGAGGCGGGCACGACTTCTTGGAGCCGCTCCCAACCAAAGCTCGCTTCCGGCAAGTGACCTTCGCGCAACACGGCGCGCACGACCGCGTCGTCGCCGAGCTCGGCTCGCAACCGGGCGATCGCCTCGTTCGCGGCGCGCAGATCGCGGCGTGGCCGCGAAGTAAACATCGCGAGCTGCTCGCGCGTGGCAGCAACATCTTCGGCCCAGACCCGCGCGGCGTTGACAGGCGCGCTCGGCGGCATGCCGGTCAGCCGCAGGTGCACGAGGCGGGCGAGCGACCGGCTATCGAGCGTCGCGGTCGCGGGCTTGATGCAATCCGCGCGCAGCGTGGTGTCGCCGACCGCGTGGCGGAGCGTGAGCTCGACGTGCAATGCGACGAGTGCGCGGCCGCGCGCGGCCAGGCGATCGAGCAAGCGATCGATCGCGGCCTTGAGCACGAACGCGAGGCTCTCGACATCGTCGAGATCGTCATCGAGCACGACGTGCTCGTCCGGCGCTTCCGGCGGCGCCATCGGAACGAGCGGATCCCAGCGCTCGCCGGCGGCGAGCTGATACAGACGATGCGCTTCGCGGCCGAACCTCTCGAGGATCCCACCTCCGGGCAACCGCACCATCTGACCGACCGTCGTCACGCCGAGTCGCGCGAGCGCATCGCGCAATTTCGGATCGACCTCGAGCCGCGCGAGCGGGACCGCACTCGCCGCAGCGCGTTCCTCGACATCGCTGCGCAGCACGATCACGCCGGTCTTGGCCGCGCGCGCGATCGCGTACGTCGCGAACCGCGAGAAGCCGACGACCACGGCACCGCGCAGCTTGCGCTCGGCGATCGTGCGCTGGATCGCTATCGCCCATACGGCAGCCGGCGCTCGCTCGTTCGTGGGATCGATGAAGATTCGTTCGAGCCCTTCGCCGTCGAGCCAGAACGTCCCGGGCTCGTCATTCGGCTCGACCCGCGGCGAGAGCTCGTGCAGTGCAGCGCGCAGCTCGGTGATCGCTGTTTCGATCGCCTCTGGCTGCACGACGCGCGCACGCAAGCCGCGATGCAGACCGAGGGCATGCGCGTAACGTTGACCGGGCAATACACCCGCGGCCCGTGCTCGTTCGCACGCCCACAGCACGTTGCCTTGCGGCCGGTCCTCATCGATCACGACCACCGCTTGCGCTCGCAGCTCGGGCTCGTTCCGCCAGACGAGCTGGAGCGGAAGCGCCGGAAGATCGAGACAGGCGAGCTTCATGTTGTGACTGGACAAGTGTTCAGCTAACCAAGAAGCCCTGTCAATACAAGAAGCTCCATCCGGAAGCGCGTTCGACAAAGATCGCTAGGATGCCGGTCATGAAGGACAAGGTCATCGTCATCACCGGCGCCTCGAGCGGCATCGGAGCTTCCCTGGCCGAGATCTGTGCCAGCCGCGGTGCGCGCGGCATCGTACTCGCGGCTCGCCGCATCGACGAGCTCGCGAAGCTGGCCGACAAGCTCGGTCCCAGCGCGCTCGCCGTGGTCACCGATGTCACGCGCCGCGCAAATGTCGATCACCTGCGCGATCAAGCGCTCGAGCGGTTCGGCCAGATCGATGTCTGGGTCAACAACGCGGGCCGGGGCATCTCTCGTCCGGTATCGCAGCTCACCGACGAAGACATCGACGACATGATGACGGTCAACCTCAAGTCGGTGCTCTACGGCATCCAGGCGGTGCTGCCGCATTTTCGCCAGCGGAAGCGCGGCCACATCATCACGATCTCCTCGGGGCTCGCGCGGTTTCCGCTCGCGTCGTTCCGCAGCGCATACAGCGCCTCGAAGGCCGCGGTAAATCTACTGATGGGGAGCCTGCGCATGGAGCTCCGCGTCGATTTTCCCGAGATTCACGCGACGACCGTGATGCCCGGCGTGGTGTCGACCGACTTCGGGACCAACGCCTTGCACGGCGGCGTCGACTCCCGCTCGATTCCGGGCGCGCAGCCGGTGGAAGAAGTCGCCGCCGTGATCGCCGACGTCGTCGACCGTCCGCGCGCTGAGGTCTACACGCGCGCGGAGATGCGGGATCTCGCGGCGCGCTACTTCTCGGCCGAAGATGTCGCCGTGATCGAGTCCAAGCCTCCGTTTCGGTGAGCTGGCTTGCGATCTCTTCGCCAAGGGAAGGAGCTTCTCGCGAAGGGACGAAAGTTTATTAGTTACATTTGCGAACGCGATTCGTAAGATGCGCCCTCATTTTCGCCGAATTGATGAGGAGGTTTCCTATGAAGCTCGCAGCCATGATGTTCGCCGCCACCCTTTTTGGTGGCTGTATTGCCGACCAAGACACCGATCCGTCGACCACCACCACCGACCAAGAGGTCAACGAGCTCGCGTCCAAGCACGTCGCTCACGTCCGCACCGAGGCGAATCCGCACAAAGGCGGAGGCGGTAATGGGATCTCGTATCACGGCGGGCCGGTGGTGCTCGGGACGACGAACGTCCACTACATCTGGTACGGCAACTGGGCCGGAAATTCCGGCACGACGATCCTCACGGATCTCGCGCAGACCATCGGTGGCAGCCCTTACTTCAACATCAACACCACGTACTACAACGGCGCTAACACGCACGTGTCGAACGCGGTGGGCTACGCCGGCGCCACGAACGACAACTATTCGCAGGGCACGTCGCTGAGCGATGCGCAGATCCAGTCGATCGTCGCCGCGACGAACCCGACCGACACCAATGGCGTGTACTTCGTGCTGACCTCGGCCGATGTCACCGCGTCGTCCGGCTTCTGCACGCAGTATTGCGGCTGGCACACGCACGGCACGATCGGCGGACGAGACATCAAGTATTCGTTCGTCGGAAACCCAGACCGCTGCCCGACGTCCTGCGAGCAGCAGACGACCTCGTCGCCGAACGGCAATGCCGGCGCCGACGGCATGGCGTCGATCATCGCCCACGAGCTCGAGGAGACCGTGACGGATCCCGATCTCAACGCCTGGTACGACACCCGCGGTGCCGAGAATGCAGACAAGTGCGCCTGGACGTTCGGAACGACCTACGCCGCGGGCGGCGGGCTTGCGAACATGCGGCTCGGCACTCGTGACTTCCTGATCCAGCAAAACTGGGTCAACGGTGGTGGCGGTTACTGCGCGAAATCCTACTAACGACCCGTTTCAAACGAGACCCGCAGGGCCGCGCTTCCTCGTCGTTTGAGTGAAGCCCGGCCCTCTTCGTTTATCCTTGAGGACGCGGACCTTCATCTCGAAGCCCGCATCGCTGCGCAGTCGCAATGCTTCCGCGCGCAGCGAGACGAGCGATCCGATCGATCCGCTGTCGTTGGTCTTGTCGCTGAGACAGACCACCGCGGCGTCGTGCGTCTGCGCGAGCGTCACGAGCCGGCCCTGGATCACCATCGTCAGCTCGGCGCGACGCCCGAGATCGAGCACGACCAGTCCGAAAGCTCCCGATCGCAACACGCGCTCGGCCGACCTCGCGACGGTCGTTGCATCGGG
>JAQBQF010000340.1 GCA_028287115.1 Myxococcales bacterium | reverse complement strand
CGCTTGAGCGCGAGCTCGTCGAGCGTCTCGCCGTTCGGGCCCATCGCCATCGCGCCCATCTCGAGGAACGCGGGCTTGAGGCCACCGAGCGACTCGAGCGTCGTGTCGGCGCGCGGGTGCTCGTCACGCGCGAGCGCGACGGATCCATCGTCATTCTTGATCGCGAACAGCGATCGATCGAAGCGCTTGCCCTCGATCGCCTGCGCCGCCTTGTTCTGGCTGTGCAATGCGAACTGATCGACATCCGCGCGCGTGAAGCCTTCGCGCGTCGCGATCAGATCGGCCGAGATGCCTTGAGGCACCATGAAGATTCGCTTGCGCATCTTCTCGTTGAGGCCGTCGATCATCGCGCCGTCCGAGCCCATCGGCACGCGCGACATCGACTCGACACCACCGCCGATGCCGCCCTCGATGAAGCCGGCGCCGATCTTCGAAGCGATCCCGTTGACCGCCTCGAGGCCCGATCCGCAGAACCGATTCACCGTGAAGCCCGTGACATCCTCGGGCCAGTCGGCCGCGATCAGCGCGTTACGCGCGATGCACGCGCCCTGTTCCTTGACTTGCGTGACGCAGCCAACGGCGAGATCCTCGACGAGGTTCTTGTCGAGCTTGCGGCGCTCCGCCATGTGATTGAGCGTCTGCGCGAGCAGCTCCTGCGGATGATGATTCGCGAGGCCACCCTTGCCGGCCTTGCCGCGACCGCGTGGAGTGCGAAGCGCATCGAAAATGAACACGTCAGACATCGAGACCTCCAGGTTTGATTCGGGGAGGATGGTCCAAGAACGGCCGGCCGTCTAGATGCCCGGCTCGGAGCGGATCACCCGACCGATTGCTGAGATCCTGCACGAGCTTGCGGTTACAGCTGACAACCGACGCTCGCGGCTTGCTGCTGGAGCGACGATAGCGAGACGCTACACGCGGTCGCCATCCGGTGTTGCGCATCGGGTCGTAGGCCATGGGTCGGCAGATCCCAGAAGTCCGCGGTTTCGGTGCCGAGCTCGGCGCGCGTCTCGACCGGCATTTGCTCGCACGCGAGCACGATCGCGACCGCCGCGACGAACTGATCGCACTCGGCGACACCAACTTGTAACGTCTCGAGCCGCGCGAGCGCGACCGCGATCTTGGCTCGCGGACCGTAACCGCCGCCGAGTGCGTTGAGCAGCGCATTGCGCGGCGCCTCCGCGAGCTGTCGCGCGCATCGGCCGAGATCACCCTCCGCCATCTTCGTGAAGCATTCCCGCACCGGCTCCGGCCACGCGCCCGCTTCACATAGATTCCGCATCTGGTCGAGCACGGACGATTCCGGAGGCCGGAGGCCCTTCGTCGCGCCCTCGAGCCCCGTCGCGGCTTCGACACAGCTGCGGCCCGCGATGTTCTCGATCGGCTTCGCGTCGATCGGCCGCGGCTGCTTGGCAGGCGCACTACAGGCGACCAGCACGACCAGGCACGAGATCCGGAGCACCGGCGAAGAGTAGCCGAAACAAAAGACGCCCACGCACGTGCACGTACTCGAGTGATGATGAGGGTAACGCGAGTACGTACACGTGCGCGGGCAAAACCTGCGGCGTCTGCCGACGCGTCACACGTCGAGCAAGCTGCGGGCCGATTGCGAGAACCGGCTAACTCCGCTCGCCGACACCGCAGGTCAACACCGATCCGGCGAGACTGCACCTCACGTGCAACCTCGGGTGTGCGCACTTCACATTGCTGGTTGGCCGCCGGAGCGTTCCGACTCGGATGGATCGACATGGTCGCGCGGTACGATCAGCCGCAGCGCGCGCGGCACGACGTCGATCGAGAAGCGGTCGCCCGCGGGAATCTCTTCACCGTCGCATTGGACCGCAGGCAAGATGCCGCCCTCGGAGCGCACGGTCAGCTCGAACTTCGCACCACCGACCGCCGGCGCGTGCGAGACGCCGAGCCGCTCGAGATCCTCGAGCCCGAGCGGACTGTGGCGCAGGTTGCCGAGCAGCTTCGCGGTGAGATCGCGGCGCCCCGCGATCGGCACGAGCTCGAACTTGCCGTCATCGGACTCCGCCTGCGGATCGAAGACCCATTCCCCGCCGAAGATCCGTGTGTTCTTGACGATCACGTCGAGCAGCCCGGGGAAATGGTGAACGGTGCCGTCGATCACGGCATCGAGATCGAACTTCATGTCGACGACGTAGCTCTCGACGAACCGCTGCAACACCGCGCCCATGTAGACGAGCTGATCGCGGTAGAGCGCGCCGAGGCCCGGAATCCGACCGACGCGCTCGCGATCGCGGTTGCGCGTCGCGAGGCTCGCGGCGCCCAGGCCGATCGAGAACGAATCGAAGAACAGATCGCGATGCAGCTCCTTGATCCCGCGATGGATCACGAGCCGCCCGACATCGCAGCTGACCGTCGCCGCCGCGGCGACCACCGCCACGTTCCGCTCGAGCGCACCGGGTCCCGCGGACAGACCGAACGACTTGCCCTGATCGTTCGCGGTGCCGGTCGGCAACATGCCGATCACGACTTCTGCCGCATGCCGCGATCCGAGGATCCCTTTGGCCACCTCGGCGAACGTCCCGTCGCCGCCCATGTAGATGAGGACGCGCGCGCCCTCGTCGTCGATCAGCTCGCGAACCCGGTCGATCGTCGCGCCGTCGGGCTCGGTCGCCACGAATCGATGTGACACCCGTGCTTCATCGAGCAGCGCGCGAGCGTGGCGGATCCAGTCGGCTGACTTTCCCGAATGCGCCGTCGGATTCGCGACGAGCACAGCGGGCTGACCTTGTGTCCACAGCTCGATGCCCATTGCTCCTGCAATGTGGCATGGTCGGCCGCGTGCACGCCACGACTCCCGCCGTTCGATCCGACGAGCACGATCTCCTGCGACAGACGGTTCGTCAGTTCGTCCAGACGCGAGTGGAGCCTCAGGCGATGGAGCACGACGAGTCGGGGACGTTCAACGTCGGCCTGATTCGCGAGCTCGGCGCGCTCGGCCTCATCGGGGTGACGATTCCGGAGGCCGACGACGGTGCCGGCCTCGATGCGACGGCCTCGTGCATCATCCACGACGAGCTGGCGTACTCCGATCCAGGCTTCACGCTCGGCTATCTCGCGCACGCGCTGCTGTTCGTGAACAACTTCTACTGGGCGGCCAATCCCGCGCAGCGCAAGCGCTTCCTCCCGAGCGTGCTGTCGGGTCAAGCGATCGGCGCGATGGGGATGTCCGAGCCGGCGGTCGGCACCGACGTCCTCGGGATGCAGATGACGGCGCGCCGCCAAGGCGACGACTACATCCTCGACGGCCGTAAGACCTTCATCACGAACGGCCCGGAAGCCAGCGTGTTTCTGATCTACGCGAAGCTCCAGGATCGGCTGACGACGTTTGTCGTCGAGCGCGACACCGCGGGGTTCTCGACCACTCCGAAGATCCCCAAGATGGGCATGCGCGCATCGACGATGTGCGAGCTCGTCTTTGAAGACTGCCGCATCCCCGCCGACCACTTGCTCGGCACCGAGGGCGGCGGCATCACGAACATGATGCGCAATCTTGAGATCGAGCGGCTCGGTCTCGCGGCGATGTCGATCGGCATGGCGCGGCGCTGCCTCGACGTGATGGTCAAGTATGCGACCGAGCGCCGCGCGTTCGGCAAGCCGATCGCGGAGCACGGTCAGATCCAGCGCTATATCGGCGATAGCTTCGCGAAGATCGAGGCGATGCGCGCACTCGTCTACAATGTGGCGGCCAGCGTCGGCCCGCTCCATCGCAATCGGCTCGGCACCGACGCCGCGAAGCTGTTCGCCGCTACGGCGGCCAAAGAAGTCGCCGACGCCGCCGTCCAGGTCCTCGGCGGCTACGGTTACTGCACCGAGTACCGCGTCGAGCAGTTCCTCCGCGATGCCAAGCTGATCGAGATCGGCGGCGGCACGCTCGAAGCGCACCAGAAGAACATCACGCACGATCTGACGCGCGGCTGAGTAGCTGGCGACGCTGCCCTATCGCGCGGAGGCGGAGCCAGCCGAGCCAACGGAGGACGAGCCGACGGAGGAGCCGGAGCCCGCGGCATTGAACGATGCGATCACGTCCTCGGTCGCCTTGTCCGCGTGCGCGCGCTGCGTCGCGGTCAGCTTGCGTTGACACAGGTTGATGTCGGCCTGCGTGCTCGCGATGCGATGACAATCGATGATGTCCGGCGGCCACTGGTCATCGCGGCACACCCGGGTGATCGCTTCCTTCATCTTCGGCGCCACCTGTTGGACGCGCGTGAAGGCCTCCGCGCTCAGCTCGCTTTTCGCGCTGTCCATCATCCGATCGATCGCGCCGGGGATGATCCGCGCGCATTCGAGCGGCTCTGCGCCCTTGTTGCATCCAGCGGTCAGCAGCACCGCGAATACCACGTGCTTCATGCAGCGAAGCATCGCATCTATTTCGGTGGCGTGGACCCGGGCATCTCGGTGCTCGGCGGAATGTCGTGTGAATCCGCCGGCGGTGTCGGAACGACCTTCGTGTCCGGATCGGACGGTTTCGCGGCACGCCCCGCCGGACTGCCCGAGCCCGTGATCGTCATCATCAGCTTCACCTCGTCGACACGCGCGCGATCCGCGGCGTCGGCCGGCAGCTTCGTACGGCACTTCCGCATGTCCTCGGGGCTCGCCGCACCTTCGTAGCAATCGATCACCTCGGTCGGCCACTTGTCCTCGGTGCACCGGTTCGTCAGCGTCGTCTTGAGCTGCGCCGAGAACGTCTCCATCAGCTTGGCCTGCGCGTCGAAGTCGGCCTTCGCCGCTGGCGACACGTCGCCCTTTCGAAGCGCCATGCGCTCCTTGCGGCGGTCGCTGAGTTGATCGACGCCTTTGCCGATCGCGGCGGCGCAGTCCGCGGTCGTCGACTTCTTACACGCGGGCAGCGCGAGGATCACGGCGAGCACGATCGCGATCGACTTCACGGGGCACCCTTCGAGTCGGCCATGATCGGCGCGAGATCCTTCATCAGCTTGTCCTGCTGATCCTTCGTCAGGTTGTCGATGCAGGTGGCGAGGTGCTCGTTGTCCACGGCATCTCCGTAGCATGCGAGGACCTCATCGCCCCACGCGTCCGCCTTGCAGTGGGCAATCATCGCAGCCTTGACGCGCGGCGACTTCGTCGTGTCACCCGGCGGCTGGGCGTTGCCGACTTCGATCGCGTTCGTGATCGACGTCTCGCAGCTATGGCTCTTCTTGCAGCCTGCAAGGGAACCGGCGACGAACAGAGCCATCACGAGCTTGGTCATACGTGCTCCGCCAAGAGTGGCCGAACCGCCGAAACGAAAAAAGGGCCCACCACGCTGGTGAGCCCTTCTTACCATCTACGGTGGATTACCAACCGCAGGTGGTCTTCGCCGACGACATGACCGCGTCCGCGCCAGACTTGCACGCGCTCGCGAGACCCGCCTTCGACTCGGCCGGGAGGCTCGCCCAGCTTGCCGACGCTTGGTCGAACGCGTTCTTCAGCGCGTCGCGAGCCGCTTGCGGCATCTTATCGCACGTCGAGAGCTTCTCGATCGCTGCCTTGTAGTCGTTGCACTCGGCCGGGAGGTCGCCAGCGGCGGCCGGGGCTGCGCCCGAACCTGCTGCCGCGGCCGAACCAGCGGCTGCCGAACCCTCAGCAGAGCCAGCGGCCGGGGCTGCGCCCGAGCCTGCCATCGTGCCGCCGGCGCCCATCGCCGTCTGCATGCACTTGCCCATCTCCTCGCCGATCGCGCCCATCTTCTTCTGGTCTTCTTCGCTGTACTTGGCCGGCTCTTTTTGATCCTTGGCCATCTCCTGCGAAGCCTTGGTCATCTCTTCGCTGACCTTCTGGGCGCACGCGGCGTCCTTGCACGCGCACATCTTGTCCTTGTACTCGGACATCTTGGACATCGCCTCGCCGGCGCCGCCCTTCTTCTTGCAGCCAACGGACATGATGGTGAGAGCGGCAACAAACGCGATCGTGAGGTTCTTCATCGAATTGATTCTCCGGAGAGGTTGAGTGCGAACACTCTCGGGCGTTTGATCCGTTCAATCAATTCGCCGCCAGCGGAACCTCATCCGCGATAACAGTTGGAGATCCTTGAATTATATTGGATCCACGACAATCGTAATCGAGCGCAGACAAAGCCCCCTCGAATCTCCGCAAGCCGACACATTCCCGCACCGAAACCCCAACGATCGGCCGAGCGATCAGTCGACGAGATAGCGCTCGTACGCCGCGAAGTCGTAGTCGCGGCCGAGGAAATCTTTGACGAGCTCGGCGGCGTCTCGACTCCCGCCAGGCGCGAGGACCTTATCGCGATACGCGAACGTGACGTCCTTGGCCATGAGGCCGCGCTGCTCGAACGGCGTCAGGAGATCTTTCGCGATCACGAGCGACCATTGATACGTGTAGTACATCGCCGAGTAGCCGACGAGGTGTCCGAATGAAGCGTGGAACTTGGTGCCAGGCACGTAGCGGAACGGCGTGTACTTCTTCTGCAGGCGCTGGACCTCACCGAGCTGATCGAGCGCGTCGGGATTGGTGCGGTGGAACCCGAGCGAGATCGCGGCGTAGAAGATCTGCTGCACGGTCGCGGTGCCGAGACCGAACTTGTCGGCGCGCCGCATGTTCTCGACGAGGTGTTTCGGGATCGCCGCACCGCTGACGTGATGCCGCGCGAACCGCGCGAGCGTCTCGTAGCTCCACGCCCACTCCTCGAACATCTGCGACGGCGCCTCGACGAAGTCCCATTCGGTCGCGACGCCGCTCTGCGTGATCCACTGCTGATGACCACCGAGCACGTGATGCATCAGGTGACCGAACTCGTGGAACATCGTGACGACGTCGTCGTGCTCCATCAGCGCCGCACCGGAGCCTGTTGGCTCCGGGAAGTTGCACACGAGCACGCCTTCGGGGAGCTGTACGCCCCGGACGCCATCTTTGAGCGGGAACTGCGCCGCGTGCTTGTACTTGCCCTCACGCGGATGCATGTCGAGATAGATCCGGCCGAGCCTCTCGCCTTTGCGCTCGACGTCGTAGACGAGCACGCTCGGATGCCACGGCTCGGCGCTGTCGACGGGTAGGTACTTGATCTCGAAGATCTCGGACGTGATCTCGAGCAGGCCCGCGAGCACGCGCTCGTACGGGAAGTATTGGCGCACCGCGCTCGCGTCGACCTCGTAGCGCTCTTTCTTGACGAGGTTCTCGAGCCAGACTTTCTGCCAGTCGGAGACTTCGGTCGCCTTCGGATCGACGGCACGGAGCTGGCGCAGGAGCTCCGTGTAGTCGCGCTCGGCGCGGGGAGCGGCGAGCTTCCAGACCTTCTCGATGAACTCGCCGGCGCGCGTGCCCGACTGGATCATTTTGTCGGCGGTGATGTAGTCGGCCCAATCGGTGTAGCCGAGCAGTGACGCCTTCTCGCCGCGCAGCTTCAAGATGTCGCGCAGCACGGTCTCGTTGAGGACGTCGCCGCGGCTGCGGAACTTGACGTAGAGCTCGGCGCGCAGCGCGTCGTCGATCGCGTACGTCATGAAAGGGTTGTAGTCGGGATAGTCCGTCGTGATCCGGATCGTCCCGCTGGCATCCGGCGGATGCGACGCGATGAAGTCTTCCGGCAACCCCGCGAGCCGCGCGGGATCCGTGATCTCGACGGCGCGGACGTCCTCCGAAATATTCTTCGAGAACTGCTGGCCGAGCCGCGTCAGCTCCTCGTCGATCTGCTTGAGCCGATCGCGAACACCGGGCGGCTTGTCGACGCCGGCACGGCGGTAGTCGCGGAGCGTGTGCGCGTGAAACCGCTGGGTCGCCGCGTCCGCACGCGACACGTCGACCGCGGCGAGCGCTTCGTAGATGTCCCGATCGAGCGCGAGATCCGAATAGAACCGCGAGACTTCTTGCTCGCACTCGCGCGCGGCGTCTCGAATCGCCTCGTCGGGATGGACCTCGGACATCAGGCCGGCGAGCGCGTTCGTCGCACTCGCGGACATCAGGAGCTGATTATACGAGGTGAGTGTCCCTTCGATCGATCGGGCACCGGGCGCGGCGACCTGCGGCCGCAGAGCCTGCGCCTTGCGCAGTCCTTCGAGACAGTGATCGGCGAACTGTTTCGCCTTCTTTATCTCGGTCCTTCCCGTCTCCTTCTTCACTGCGACGAATGTAACATTATTCGCGTGCTCGACGAGGTACCTGCAGCGCTTGGCGACGCGATGCCGTTGGTCCCGACCGATCCGCGGTGGCTCGGCATCGCGCTCGCGGATCTCGATGCGGTGCACGCCGATCACCTGCATTGCGAGCGCAAGGCCGCGCAGTCGGCGCTCTCGCTGATCCGCAGCTATCCCGAGCACGCCGATCTCGTCGCCGCGATGGCGCGCCTCGCCCACGACGAGACCAAGCACGTGATCCAAGTGTCACAGTTGATGGCGCGGCGCGAGCAACCCGCAGCGTTCGACTTCGGCGACGACTACGCGGCCGCGCTACGCGACCACATCCGCAAGCCCGAGCCGTTGCGCCTGCTCGATCGACTGCTCGTGTTCGCGGTGATCGAAGGCCGCTCCGCCGAACGCCTCGGCCTCCTGGCAGGTGCGCTCGACGATCCGAAATCGCGCGAGCTCTACGCGAGCCTCGCATCCGCCGAGGTCCGTCACCGCGACGTGTTCTTGTCCCTCGCGCGCGGCGTCGCCGCGGACAGCTGGCGCGAGCGTGCCGCGGAGCTCGCCGCGATCGAAGCAACGATCCTCGCGAATCGTTCGATCACGCCGCGGATTCACTGACCGGCAGGTCAGACACGACGTGTACTACTTCGCTATTCGCGAGCGGCGGAACACTGCAAGTAGTGGCCGTAGTGCGTGACCCCTACGGTGCAAGTAGTGCCGGTAGTGCCTGACCCCTACGGCGGCTTGAGCTCCGCGAGCGGCGGCATCTTGACGAGCTCGCGCCACTTCGCGGCGACCAGCAGCGTGAACGCGACCGCGATCGCACCGCCTCCAACGATCGCGGGAACCGTTCCCACGAGCCACGCGGCGAGCCCGGACTCCGCGCCGCCGAGCTCGTTCGACATGCCGATGAACACGTAGTGAACCGCGGCGACCCGGCCGCGGATCTCGTCGGGGACGACCATCTGCTCGAGCGTCAGTCGGATCACGACGCTGATGTTGTCGAGCGCGCCACACAAGAACAAGAGGCCGACCGACAGCGGGAACGAGGTCGAGAGCCCGAAGCCGATCGTCGCGGCGCCGAACAAGGTGACCACGACCAACAGCACGTGTCCTGGCCTTCGCCACGCGGGGAACCTGCCACCGACGAGTGCCATCACGACCGCGCCCGCCGACTGCGATGCGCGCAAGATGCCGTAGCCGAACGGCCCGATATGCAGGATGTCGCGCGCGACCGCGGGCAACAGCGCCGGCACGCCTGCGAACAGCACGGCGACCATGTCGAGCGTCAACGCGGGTAACAGCAGTGGCGAGCGAAAGATGAAGCGCAGCCCGACGCGCCAATCCTTGCGCGCCGACACGGTCGCCGAAGGCTCGACCACGCGCGGCTTCGGCAGCGATCGATACAGGATCCCCGAGGCGATGCCGGTGATCGCGACCGCTGCATAGATCCAGTGCGGCCAGATCCAGGTCAGCGCGAGCCCCGCGAGCGCCGGGCCGGTGATCGCCGAGAGCTCCTGCAAGCTCGCGCCGATCCGATTCGTCCGCACGAGATCCTCGCGCGGGATGATCAGTGGGATCAGCGACGAGCTCGCCGGCGCATGAATGACGTTGACGCAACCCTGCCCGAGCAGCAGCGCGAGATAGACCGCGACCGGCGCACCGAAATACGAAGCGAGCGCGAGGCCGACGCCGATGAAGCCGGTCGTCGAGGCCGCGATGCTCGATAATTTCCGCCGATCGCTGCGATCGACGAGCGTTCCGGCGGGAACGAACAGTAGTACGACCGGGATGACCTGCACGAAGCCGACGGCCGCGAGCACGAGCGTGTTGTCGGTCCGATCGTAGAGGTCCCAGTAGACCGTCGCGGTGATCACCGCGCGTCCGAAGGTATTTAGCGAGCGGGCGGCGACGAGCCGCAGGATCCTTCGCAACGCAGGGTCGGGCACTACGGCTTGGATGCTACCGCGTTCGCGAACGATGCGAGGTCAGTGACAGTTTGCCGCACGCCAAGGATCGTTCGCGTAGTCGGTGAACGTTCCCGAGAATGCCGCACCTGGCTCTGGACGAACTTCATAACCGTTGACGACGATGTAGTACTCGACGACCGCCGAGCGATATTGCTGATCGGCGCTGAGCGTCGTCGGCATCTCCGGACAGTGATACGCGCGGAATGGGTCGAGCTCGCGCCACGATTGTGCGAACCGCGCGTTGTTGCCGGTCCGGCGATCGAAGTCGACCGGCTGGATCTGCCACGCGGTCTGGCCCGCGCCGCGCCAGTGGATGCTGGTGTCGAGCTTCTGCCACAGCAGCGGATCGTCGTGGTCGGTCATGCCCGGCTGATAGACCTCGAAGCACAGGTTCGTGATCGCGGCGCGCTGCCGAGTCCACGTGTCGAAAGAAAATCCGCTCGACGCACCGGCACCACCGCAGACATCGCCGCTCGTGTCGCGCGTCATCAGCGACGACGCATTGCCCACCCACTGCGGAGGCGTCGCTGCATCGAACACGTAGTTGTTGCCGAAGTTCGAGTCCCATTGATGACAGCCATAGGCGCTCGTCGCTTCGAACCACACGGTCGCACGCCGAGCATCGGTGGGAACCGACATCGTCGCCGCCGCATCGCGGACACTCGCTGCGAGGAGCTGTCCGCCCGGGTCGAACTTGACGTGCGCGGTCAGATCCCAGAGCTGGTTGCCGCCTTGCGTGGCTCGGCAGCCGTCGAGGCGCGACTGCGCGTAGACGATCGAGACTTGACCACCGGGCGCGAGCACGCCTTCGCGATGCTGGGTGAAGTCTGCCTGGAACACGAGCCTCGCACGCTGCGGACCGGCGGGCGGCGCGCACACCGCGTCATCGTTCCAGATCGCGAAGTCAGGCGACGTGATCACGTAGTTGTCGAGATCGCCGGGGTTGCGGTTGTGATCGAACAGCCGACCGCCACCACCCGTCGGAAGCAGCGGCACGACCTGGATCCGCGCGTTGGCGAGCGTCGTTGCGCTGCTCGCCGGTCCCGGCAGTCCCGCGGAGATCCGCACCGTGTAGCGATGGAATCCCGGCGTCGCCGCGACCTGCACGGGGGTCGCGGTCGCTTGTCTCCAGGTCGTCGTCGAGCCGATCTTGTAGAGCACCTTCGGAACGAGTCCTTCGGCCGCCGCGGCGTCGGAGATCTCGATCGTGCCTTGCCACACCCAGCTCGGACCTTGGGTCTCGAAGCCGAGGCCGGTGTTGTTGCGGCCCATGTTGCGCAGCACGATGTTGCAGTTACGGTCCGCGAGATCGTGTGCCCCTTCGCCGAGGACCGGGTCCGTGGACGTCGACTCCTCCGAAGGAGCTTCAACACACCCGACGACCAACAGCGAGATCAGCGCAAAGCGAACCATGCCCGCGCGTTACGCACGCCTCGTGCCATCCAGGGGGCTTTGCGCTCCGCGTAGTTACTGCGGCCGGCGACGCGACATGATGCCGATCGCAACGGCGGCTACTCGCGCTGCCATGCCTTGGCCGATCACTTCCGAACGAGGACCCGTCCGCTGCGCGCTGGGACGGTGACATCGATGCTGCCGTTGCCTTGCACCGTGAACGTCATGCCGTCGCTACCCGGCATCTTGTCGACGAGCTGCGTCCCTGCCGGAAGCGTCGTGTGCGCGCATGCACCGCCGTCTGCCGGCGCCGCGCACGTCTCGCTCGTCTGATTGCTCGAGTTCAGCACGACGAGCACCGTGTCGGCACCGGGCTCCGACCGCTCGAACGCGAAGATGCCCGAGTCACGGCGTGCGCCCGACTGTGTCGTCGACCACACCGGAGACACCGTCCCGCGTCGCAACGCGGGCAGTTGCTTGCGCATGTCGATCAAGCCCTGCACGAGCTTGAACGTCGCGTGATCGGTCGCGAACGGAGCGTGGCTCTTCGCGACGTTGCCGAGGAACATGTCCTCGCGGTTCTTCGGATCGACGCCACCCGCGAAGTCCTGTTCGGTTCCGTAATAGACACACGGGATGCCGTCCCACGTGAACAGGTACATGAGCGCGGCGCGCAGCACGTTCGGATCGGTCTTCTCGAACATGAACCGCGGCAGATCGTGGTTATCGAGGAAGTTGACGAGGACTTGCGAAGGCGGAAGCCCGATGCCGCCGTCGGCCGATGCCGCGTGCGGTGTCGTCTGGTAGTCCGGTCCTTGCGGATACCCGTTGGTCGCGCAATACGCGTCGCTCGGGTTGCGGCCGATCCGCGAGTTGTAGAGGCATTCGAGGTTCTTCGTCGGCTGTCCCTGACCGAACACCGCGTCGATGCCGCGATACTTCTGCGCGAAGTAGAACATCGAGTCGAACCGGCCGAACTTGCCCTTCGCATCCGTGCCGCCGAACGTGTAGCTGCCGATCAGATCATCTTTTCCGTCGAAGCCTTCGCCGAAGATGAAGAAGTTCTGTTTGCCGAGCTGCTTTGCCTTCGCGCGCATCCGATCCGTGAAGTCACCCCAGAACCCACGCACGTTGCGCGCGATCTCCGGGCGATCGATGTGCTTGACCGTATCGATCCGGAAGCCGTCGAAGTCCGCGACCTCGATCCAGTACTCGAACGATTGGATCAGCGCCTCTTTGGTGTCGGCGTTGTCGGTATCGAGATCCTTGAGGCCGCCCGGAAAGTCGCCGGTCGTCTCCTGCGTGCGCACGAACTCGTTCGAGTAATCGCCCTCGTGCCACCACACGTAGACCCGGCCTTTGCGGTGATACCAGCTCGGATCGTCGAACCACGGCTTGTCATCGGGCCAGTTGAACCAGGCGGGCGGCCGCGGAGGTGGCGTGCGGTTCGTCTTCGGCCAGTTCGTGAAGCGAACGTCTGCGGGACCGGAGAAGCCGAGCGAGGTCCAGCCTTGAACGCCGCGCGGGTCGTAGTCCGGATCCCATTCGATGATCCGCTCGAGGTAACCCTTGCCCTGTGCGCAGTACGTCAGCTCGTCGGCGCTGCACAGCTGCGGCTGCTGGGTACAGATCTGCAAGCAAGTATGACCAAAGCCACCGCCGGACACCGTGTCGTCGGGCTGACCGTTGCCGTTGATGTCGTAATAGAACAGCTGCCCCATGTGGTTCGTCACCACGTCGAGGATCACGAGCATCTTCTTCTCGTGCGCCTTGTCGACGAGCTCCGCGAGCTTCGACAGATCACCGAAGTGAGCGTTCGGTCGCAGGAAGTCTTGGGTCCAATAGCCGTGATAGCTGTCGAAGCCGGCGTCCTCCTCGACGTTCTTGACGACCGGCGAGATCCACAGCGCGGTGACCCCGAGCTCTTGCAGGTAGTCGAGGTGATCGATGATGCCCTGCCAGTCGCCACCGTGAAACTTGCCGGGGACCGATGGCTGGACGCCGAAGTCGTTGTTCGGATCGCCGTTCGCGAACCTGTCGACCATGATCTGATAGATGACCTGGTCGCGCCAATCGACGTCGTGGTTCGCTTGATGCGGTCGGTCGATCGGATGCTCGAGATCCGAGGCACCGCCACATGCGGAAAGCGCGAGGACCGCAATAAGGGTTCGAATCATCATGGACATCATGGACATCGTGGTGGCGCCGACGTGGCGAGCACGATTCGTGCCCTAGACAGGCGGGGCGGATCAACAAGTTAATGGGCAGCCGCGTCGTGGCACGTTGCCGATCTCAACGTCAGGAGGGCGTTCGGCGTCACCGGTTCAGGTTGAACGGCGCCGCGCGTGCGGTACACCACAGGAAGTGTCGTCTCGCCCCGAAGTGAAGCGAAGCCAGGGAACAGTGCTGCGCGGGGTCGGATGGATCCTCGGGCGCATCGTCCGCATCGCGTGGATCAGCGCGATGGTGCTCGTGCCGCTGTTTGGCTTCTGGCTCGCTTCGTCGCTCGCCGCGTACCAGAACGCATCGCAGTGGGTCGCGCTGCTCGTCGGCTTGTTGCTGTTTCCGATCGTGCCCGTCGCGTGGGATCTCGTGTTCGTCTGGCGGCGCAGCCGCAAGCCGGCGACGAAGGCGGTCCTGACACGGCTCGATCGCCTCGTGATCCGGACGCTCGTCGTCAACGGGCTGTTCCTCGGCGGCATGTTCTACGCGAAGCCGCACGTCGCGTTTCGTGCACTCGCGGTCCGCGGCGATTGGGTCCTCGACGGTCACGATGGACCTGTCGCGAGCGCGATCCGCGAACGCATCTTGGGCCTCGCCGACACGTTCGAGCATCGCTGGCACACGAGCGACAACGTGTATGGCCCCGGCGACGCGCCACCGACGCCGCAACCGACACCACCACCGAAACCGCAGCCGATTCCGCCGCCGCCGCCGACACCGGTCGATCCGACAGCGCCGGAACCCACCGCGCCGGTGCCACCGCCCCGCGATCCGATGGCGTGGCCGCTCGCCGCGGCCGTCGATCCGATCGTGACCGCGATGCCGGAAGATGCGCAGGCGAGCATCGACAGCGTTGGCAAGTATCTCGCCGCGCGGATCACCGAGCCGCACCGCCTCGTCAAGGCACTCCACGACTACGTCGATCTGCGCTTGACCTACGATCATCACGCCGCGGATCTGATCGAGGCGCACACGTACGCCGACGTGCCGCCGCAAGACGCCGAGACGGTGTTCGGCACGCACAGCGGCGTGTGCGAAGGCTACGCGCGCCTGCTCGCTGCGCTCGGCAAG
>JAQBQF010000322.1 GCA_028287115.1 Myxococcales bacterium | reverse complement strand
CCGGCATCGCGTGTTGCTTCTGCGAAGCGCTCAGCGCGACGATCGCATTCACGCGAACACGCACGCGAGCGTCCTCGTTCAGAGCTGCGCGGATCAGCGCGACCTGGTCGGGGGTGTCATGCCGGTGCGCCTCATAAAGCTCATGGGTGCCTTCGGGCGAGAGCAGAAAATCAAACCGAGAATCCGCGTGCATATCTCGTGGTTTCTTTCGTCCGTCGTCGGCGCTGCCCGAACTGCATGCGGCGATGCAAACAAAGAGTGCGATCCAGGTGCGCATCATCCGCCTGGGCTTGGCAGCGTAACACCGTCGATGGTGATGGGATTGGCACCGTTCTCGGGTCGATCCTCGTCCTTGACGACCTGCGCCTGCACGTAGGCCTGACGCTTCTCGAACCAGACGCGCGCGGGCTGATGCCCCATGTCCAGCGGCGCGCCCCCCGCTTCGCTATCTCTTGCCTGTGCGTTCGGCGTACTTCCGGTCTCCCGACGTCCACCGCTGATCGCCTTCTCCGTCGGATTGTTCGCCGAGTCCGCAAAGCCATTGTCGCCGCTCGGCTTCACGTCGGCGCTGAAGTGATCTTTGATGAGCTGCCACAGGTAGGGACCGTCCGAGAACATGAGAGCCATGATCTTGGCACCGCTGACCTCGGTGAACTCCGTCTTGTCGATGCTGGGCGAATAGTCCCAGACCTTCATCGGATCCCCCATCGTGCCTGTGGTCGCCGCTTCCCTGATCTGGTCGCGCGACTCCAGGACCGCCATCGCAATGATCTGACGCGCTTCCGGTGCTTCGGCGGCGTGACCGTCGCCCTTGATCATGAAGGTCATGCCCTTGGCGTTGTGAACGATCATCCCGTTTCGGTTGTAGTAGTCATGGACGACTTTCGCGCCGATCGAACGAGTCACGGCGTCGTCTTGAAGTTTCTCGTCGAGCTTCCCCTTGAGGCCGTCACCTATCCAGTGGTGCAATGGGTTCCAGTGGGAATTCATGATGCTCTCGCCGCGCGCGGTCTTGTCCCAGACGCCGTCACTCTTGTCCTTGAAGGTACCTAGCTCGCCCTTCGGCGACGGACTCTTGTCGGCGAGGGCGCCTTCTTGGATGCGCTTGACGACGAACGACAAGAACTCATCACGCCCGCCCTTATCCTTGACGAATTGCTCGAGCACCTTGCCGATCACTCCGCGGACGATTTGATGGCCTGCCGCAAACGAATCAGTGAGGTAGTGATCGGCACCAGCGTTCTCGACGTTGGCGTCGTTGAGCTTGCTCTCATAGGTCACAGCGCCGGTACTGCGTTGCAGCGGCTTGCCATCCGCGCCCATGGGAAGCGCTGGCAAGGACTTTGCGCCGGCGGTGGGATCGAGCAGGCCAGTCGCCGGAACATTGGCTTCGTGGCCGTAGGAATCCATCACTGCGTGTATCTGCTCTGGGGTCTTCGGGACACCGTTGGCGTCCTTCATCGCGAATGCCTCGCGCGCGAGTAACAACGCGCGGGCGTGTCCGTCCATCCAGGCTTGCTCGTTGCCGCTAGCGGAGTTGCCTTGTGGACCCGTCGCGAGCGCGTCGAGCTTGCCAGCGTGGACGTTGACCTCCAACTCTCGCTTGCCCTTGGTCTGCTGTCCGAAATGGGCCTCGTTCCTTAGCGCTAGATCGTAATAGCTCTTGTCGTCCCCGCCCGTTGCTTGGCCCTGAGGACCGAAGTCTCGCCCGCCGCCGTACACGGGTTGAGAGCGCCAGCTCGTCGCGTCGTTGTAGAGCGCGTCGAAATCCGGCTCGTCCTTCGCGTTGCTCTTGCCTGCTGCGATGTCCATCTCCCACTTGGCCTCCTTGTCGAGAAGGCGTTGCAGGTCGATCACTTCCTTCGCAGGCGCTTTGCGCATGTTCTCGACACTGCCGTAGAGGTCGCCGTTCATCGCCGTCATGTCGCCGGGCGAGACAGGGACCTCGAACCGCGCAACCTGCTTCGTTGCAGGATCCGTCTCGATCGCGAGATACGGCCCCGCTGCGTCCTTCTGCACGTTGAAGTTGCGCACCGAGATCGTCAGGCTCCGGCTTCGTTCGTTCAGGAAGGTATCGCGCGCCAACATGGCGGCGAGCCCAGGCACGGGAACATGACCATCGCGATTACGGTCAGCGATCTTTCCACTGCCGATTCCTGGTGCAAGGCTACCGCCCTGGGAACCGACTTCGCGCTTGGACAGGTCATCCACTTCCTGTTGGGACATCCCGCCGAGCTCAGCCCCCCGAGACTCTCCGCGAACCGGGTCTTCGGTTCCAGCCGCGACAGGTTCGAGGATTGAATGAACGTCGTTACCCATCGACTGATGCTCGGGTGATCCATAGCCCTGCGGCATCACGCCTTCGGTTCGCAGGGTTGGTGAGGCCTGCCCCCCGGCCGCGACGACGTTACCGATCTGATGGGCCTCTTTTTCCAGCACCGCAGCGTCACTGGCCTTCGGTCCAGGCGCCGCGCTCGCTGGCGGCGCGGTTTGCTGGACCACGTGGGCCATCTCGTGCGCGATGATTCGCGTGCCCTCGGCGGACGCTGGATCGACGGTGTTCGCGAGGAAGATCGACTTCCCCTCGGCAACTGCCGGCGCGCCATGCGCCTTCGCGCGAGCATCACCAAGCTCATCGGTACGGACGACAACGTCGTCGAACGAATGCCCGAAGCGCGGCGCGAGAGCCCGCATCGTCTGCGTCGCAGCGTCACCGGTGCCCGTCGGCTTCTTGCCGCCGCTTTGTGAAGACAGGTCGAGCCGTGGGATCCCGTTCGGGCCAACCGGGGCCCGGCGCGAATCGTCAGAAGTCTCGCTGGGCTGGCCCGTTGGACCTTGCTGAGCCTGACCCGACGAGCCGAACGCAGCAGCTGGCCCTGCCGTATCGAGCGCCTCCTCGATTAGCGTGTGTTTGCCAGGAGCCGCGTCTGATTGACCCACGGACGCCCCGATGCCAACACGTTGAGGTCGCCAATCCCGCTCCATGACCAGAGCATAAGCCGCTTGGGCTCACCGCTGTGTAAGAAAGCTGTATGACGAATTGCTTCGTCGTGACCTCTCCGAGGAACGGATCGCGCCGACACAGCACATGTTCGCCGACTGCGCGCGACGCGGTCCACGCGGTTGCGTGGGGGAGGTGCATCTCGGCACGAGAGGACTGGGATGACCCCACCCACCATTTCGGTGATGTAGTCCGATCAGCCGGAGGAACCGCCGCGCCGAAATGCGAGGGCAGTCGCGATCAGCTCTCGTACCGCTTGAGTGCGCGCCGCAAGGTTTCGTGCCCTTTCTCCGGCAAATTGCTTTTCACCGCCTGCAGACTGCTAGCGAGCCGCTTTTCGTCGTCAGTAAGCAGCGGACGGAATCACTCATCGAGGAAGTGCGTCTGTGCCTCGCGCGCTGTACGCTGGCCTCGCGGTTCTCGAACATCGACTCGGCGGCGAGCAGCAGAGTCGTCTTGCCGGTGCCGCACGTGTCCGTCGAAACAGAGACACGGTAGAACCGCGGCATGTCGGTTCCCGAGCACACCATCCACTATCTCGAAATCGTGACCCGCGACGTCGCCGCAACGCGCGAGCTCTACACGCAAGTGTACGGCTGGCGATTCAAGGCTGTACCGGAGCTCGGCGGCGCGTTCGTCGCTGAACTACCGAACGGTTCGCGGTGCGGGATTCGTGCGCCGCTGCGCGATACCGAGACGCCGATCGTACGCACGTACCTGCGGGTTGCTGATCTCGACCAAGCCGCACAACGCGCGCAGCAGCTCGGCGCCAAGCTCGCGATCGATCGGATGGAGATTCCGGGTCACGGCACGATCGCCATCTATCTCATCGGTGGGATCGAACAGGGCATGTGGCAACTGCCATCTTGAGCGAATCGTTCGCCAACAGCAATTGAGTGTGGAAGCAGGCTACGTCGAGCTTTCGATCTCAGCGACCAAGGGCCTTGTGCCAGGCCGGGCGCTCGCTGACCCGGTTCCACCACGCGACGAAGTGTGGATACTTGGCGAAGATTTCCTTCGCGGGCGTCGCCATCGCGTAGTCGATGTACGGCGCGTAGGTGATGTCCGCGATCGTTAGCTTGTCGCCGACGAGGAATGTCTTGTTCGCCAGGTTCTTCTCGAGGACGCTGCACGCGAGCGCGAGGCCCTTCGCCGCCTTCTCCATCGTCTCCGGCGTCTGCTCGCTCTTGAAGATGTGATGAGCGACGAACTTCATCGCATTCCCCGAGAAGTTCTCGGTCTCGATGCTGATCCACTTCTCCATCTCCGCGCGCTGCTTGAGATCGGTCGGCGTCAGCGCACCTCCCGACTTGCCATCGAGGTAGCGGGCCATCGCGCGCGACTCGTACAGCGCGAAACCATCATCATCGAGTGCGGGGATCTTCCCGAACGGTTGGCGCGAGAGATGAGGCTCCTGCTTGTGCTCGTTCTTCGCGAAGTCCACGAGGACGAGCTCGTAGGGCGTGTTTGTCTCGTGGAGCGTGAACAGCACCTTGCGGGTGCACGTGCTGGCGGGATGCCCGAAAATCTTGATCATGGAGGCCACGCTAGCACTTCGACGCGGGAGCGCATCTCGCGAGTCACGCCCCGAACCCCACTGCGACAATTCGGGGCTCACGGCACGAGCGAAAGCCTGCCGCTATTCTGCGTTTCGGCGCGTGCGCGAGCCGACCAAACAATCAGCGACGTAGACGTTCCCGCAGGAACGCGATGCGCCGGTCTCAGCCGCGGCATCGACTAGCCGGCTGATCGAGTTGCCAGCATGGCCCGCTGGCAACGCAACTGCGCCAAACGACGGCCATCCCGTGCGGCACGTGGCCTGCTCTGCACCACCGCGTGCGTAACCAGCTCATCACGGTCGCCGTCCTCGTCGTCGGCGGCACCGCGCGAGCCGACGTGCCGCGCTGTTCGCAGGTCGATGCCGACCTGAGTTACATGGCCACCGACCTGCCCAACGTCTCGGGCGATACGGGCTGGTTCCCGAGCTGGTCGGTCGCGCAGCTGCGATTGACGGGCAAGATGGAAGGCCAGACCACGGTCGCGATGAGCGTGACGCCCACGGCATGCTGGTCGAACGGCATGACGATCAGCGCACCGGGGATCGCGCAGAGCGGTTACCTCGACAGCGAGTACGGCGCCGCGCTCGCGTTGTACGGCCAGATCCACACGAGCGTGCTCGGCCACGCGATCAACTGGTCCCGCCAGATTCCGATTCCGTTCATCCCGGACGATCTGTTGCTCGCGGGCACGACGACCTTCGACGCGACCGCGCTGCCCGGGTCGGCGCAGCCAACCGTCTCGGTGACGAGCGCTCCGACGGACCCGGTCATCGTGCTGTCGACCGACCTGTTGACCGCCGTGATCGACATCGTCGGCATCTCGGGCGGGCTCGAGGCCACGGTGCAGGGCGTGATGACCACCAAATATTCGACGACGGCGATCGCGCTCGGCGACGGTCGGATCCGCGCCGCCGGGGACAGCTTCGCGATCGCGGCCCCCGAGCGCGGCTTCGGCGCGACGCTAGACCTGCCGATCTTGGCGACCGGCGTCGTGCACTACGAGCCATCGCTGATCTTCGGCGCGCGGTTCGACGTCAAGATCTTCGGTCTGCACGTGGTGACGTGGCAGATCGCGAGCGTGACGATGCCGCTGCCGGTGATCGATCGCCCGATCACCCTGACCGGGCAGGCGCTCCACATTCCGCTGCCTCACCTCGCTGCGCTGCCGACGTCGCTCGGGTTCGCGAGCGGTGCGATGCAGCGACTGAGACTGCACAACAGCGGCGCGGCGCCGCTCGTCATCGCGATCACGTCGGCGCCAGCTGGCATCACGGCGTCCGGCGTGACGATCGCACCGGGCGCGGACGGCGAGCTCGCGGTGTCGGCCGCGGATCCGACGACGCTCAGCGGCGAGCTCGTGCTCGCGACGAACGATCCGAACCACGCGCAGCTCACGGTCGCGCTCGATGCGGCTGCGGACGGCGAGACCACGGTGCCGGCGGATCCAAGCGAGTCGTCGGGGTGCAACGCCGGGCACGGACAAGCATCGATGTTTGGGTTCCTGCTCGCACTGGCGATCGTGTGCCGGCGTCGATTGCAAGTGTGATACTGAGGCGCAATGTCCACTGCACTCTCGCGTGAAGTCGCCGGAGTCTCGCTCGCGACTCAAAGCCACTACATCATCAAGCGCCGGTTCTGGTCGTTCTTCGAGCGGATCTTCCGGGTGTGGACCGCAGACGGTCAGCTGATCATGTACATCGCGCACCCGCTGCTGAAGCTCCGCGAGGAGTTCATGGTGTACGCGGACGAGGCCAAGACGAGGCCGATGCTCCGGGTCAAGTCCAAGCAGGTGATCGCGATCAACTTCTCGTACGAGGTACTCGACGCCGCGACGGGCGAGGTGCTCGGCGCGGTCCAGAAGAAGGGCCTCAAGTCGATCATCCGCGACAAGTTCATCATCTTCGATGCCGCCGGCGCGGAGATCGGCTACGCCGAAGAGCAGGGCGCATCGATCCTGCGGCGGATCTTCCCGTGGCTGACGTCGAAGCACGCGATCTTCGTCGGCGGCCAGCGGGTCGCGTGGATCCAGCAGAAGTTCCGGTTCTTCAACAAGGAATTCTCGGTCGACACCCAGCCGTCACCGCTCGATCCGCGGTTCGTCCTCGCCGTCGCGCTGCTCGCGCTGATGGCCGAGGCGCGCCGCGAAGACGCCCGCTAGATGCATCGTGAGGGCAGAGGCTTCGCCCGTGACGACTGAATCATCCAACGACGACGACATCGACGCCGCCATCACTCGTGCCAACGAGCTCGCAGCTGACTCGCGGTTTGCATACGCGATCCGGTCGCGGCGAAGCTGATCGAGAACCTGGGCAGGTAGCGAGCCGTTCGATCGTCTAGACCGGTGGCGCGAGGAGCGTCGCGTGCGTTCTGCCCATGCGCACCCAGAGGATCCACAGCGAGTTGCTGAGGACGAGGCTCATCCACGG
>JAQBQF010000306.1 GCA_028287115.1 Myxococcales bacterium | reverse complement strand
CGTCAGGATGATCGAGCCGCGGCTGCGGACCAGCGCCGGAATCTGCGCGCGAATCGACGAGAAGATCCCCCACACGTTGGTCCCAAAAACGGTGGCGTAGCGCGTCTCGTCGACCTCGGTGAGCGGTCCGCTCACGTCGACACCCGCGTTATCGAACGCCACGTCCAGCTTGCCGAAGGTCGACACGGCGAGCTCGACGAGCGCTTCGTTGTCGGCGGGTTTCGTGACGTCGGTCCGTCGGAACACGCCTCGGCCGCCGTGCGCGCGGAGCTCGTCGACGAGGCGCTGGCCTTCCTCGACGCGCCGGCCACCGAGCACGACCGCCGCGCCGCGCTCGACGAAGAGCTTCGCGGCCGCTCGGCCGATTCCTGAGGTCGCGCCTGTCACGAGGACGACTTTCTCGGTGAGCCTGGTCATGACGACCTCCTCGTGCTGTTGGCGCCGTTCCTGACTCCAGTAGGCATGGAAGCTTCTCTCGAGCCCAATATAGGGATCGCCAACCGCTCGCACCACGCTGCACTGAATCTCGAGCAGCGCGGTGTCGTTAGGGTCGTTAGGGTTGTATTCGGGATCGTCCGGATCGAATATTTCAACAGCGACGCGCAGGTTCTGCATCTTCGCCACCGTCCACAGCTTGCCCAAGCCACGGCCGCCCGAGCGGTTATCGGAGTTCACCTGCACGGCGCGGAGGGTCTCTGCGCCCTTGCGGGTGAAGCCATGACAGTAGGGCTGGACGACGCGATGATAGCCGCCGTAGTCGAACTAGAGCATCCGCTGGGCGCCAATCGCGTCACAGATCTTGAATTCCAGTTTGGCGCGGATAGTGGGAGCCGGCGACGCGGGTCATCTTGCGTTCAGCCGACCAACCCAGTAACCCGGGCGGCGTCGCTCGTGCGCGACGGCGAGGACACGAACGACGCTCGGGAGCTCGATGAACGCGATCGCGTAAGGAAAGCGCCGGGCGGCGGCACGACGAACACCAAGTTCGCGCGCCACGCGCGGATAGAGCGGAAAGCGACTCGGGCCGCGCGCGATCGCTGCGAGCACCGCGTCGACCTCTGCCAAGAGCTCACGGCCAAGACCTTCACGCCGCTGCTCGTACCACGCAGCGGCCGCGGCCAGCTCTTGCTTCGCCTCGGGCTCTACCCGGATCGGCTTCACGGCCGCCGGAGCTTCGACTCGATCTCAGCCCGAACCGAGGCCCAGTCCTCACCACCCTCGGGTTCCGCGAGGACGCGCCGCGCGCGACGCTCGATCTCGACGACCCACGCGTCTTCGGCGTCGGCGTCCTTCGGACCGTCGAGGCTGGCGACCAGCTCGAGCGCAACCTCAGCCCGCTCTTCATCCGTGAGGTCCAAGGCCTCGCCGAGCAGCTTCTGGGCGCGTTGGCTCATGATCCAACTGTAGCCGCACCCAGCTCGAAGCACCAAGCGCCTCAGCCGAAATTTTGTGCCCTCCTTGTGCCCCGACTCTGCACCGCTAGACGGCATCATGTGGGAGGGCGCGGGATCGAACGGGAGCGACTTGTCCAAACGGTTTCATGGATTTGGTGGCTAAGTCCGCGTCGCGCTTCGTTTCTGTTCGGACCCTTCTGTCGCGCGACCACTGCGGTCGACGCGTCTCGAGCGCGGCGGGACGACGATCGGACGAGCGCGTTGAGCGCGGGGGGACGGACGGCGAACGAGGCGACACGAGCGACGAGCCCGAGCAGTCTCCGGATCTCACCTTGGCACGATTGTCGCCTAAGGGATCCGCGTGCGCCTGACTTTTGACCGAGGCACGATCGTGCTCACCAACGAGGCCGATCAGGTCGATCTGGCCTCGCTTCCCGGCGTTCTCTGGGATGCTCGCGTCGGCGTTCATCGGGTTCCCCCTCATCGGTGCGCCGCTCTCCTTGCCGAGCTGCGGACGAGAGGCGTCCGGGTCACAGACGAGACGGCGTCCTCCGTCCGACAACCGGACGTGGTGTTCTCGTGTCCCGACTTGCGAGACTACCAACGAACCGCACTGGAAACATGGGAGGGTCGCGAACGACGCGGCATCGTCGTGCTCCCCACCGGAAGCGGCAAGACCCACGTCGCTCTCGGCGCGATCGCGCGGGCCCGCGTGCCCACCCTGTGCGTCGTGCCGACCCGCGTCCTTCTACACCAGTGGCGAGCCATACTGGCCCCGCACGGGAAGGGTCCCATCGGCGTCCTCGGCGACGGCCAGCACACGATCGAGGCGGTCACAGTGGCCACGTTCGAGAGCGCCTTCCGGATGATGGAGCGGATCGGCGATCGATTCGGTCTGCTGGTCATCGATGAAGCCCATCATTTCGGCAGCGGAGTACGCGACGAGGCGCTCGAGATGTGTGCGGCGCCGGCTCGATTGGGTCTAACGGCAACGCCGGGCCAGAATGAGACCGGGGCACGACTGGCGGAGCTGATAGGCCCGATCGTCTATCAACTCGGTGTTTCGGATCTCGCCGGCGGGTTTCTATCGTCCTACGACATCGTGCCGGTTGAGGTGGAGCTGGATCTCGACGAGCGAGCTGCCTACGAGGCGTCGCTCGCCCTGTTTCGCCCGGCGCATCGAGCATTCGTTGGTAGTAATCCAAGCGCATCGTGGAGCGATTTTGTTCGCCGCGCGTCCCAGACCGACAGCGGGCGACGTGCGCTCGCTGCATGGCGGCGCTCCAAGGCCATCTTGGCGTTTCCATCCGGTAAGCGGCGCGCGCTGTCGCGACTCC
>JAQBQF010000286.1 GCA_028287115.1 Myxococcales bacterium | reverse complement strand
TTCTGCTGCCACTCCATGCGGATCTCGCCGCCTTCGTTGGACATCAGATTGACGGGCGGAATCACGGCCGGCGCATCGATCGGCCGCGGCGCGTCGATCGGTTTCGGTGCGTCTGGTGTAGCGGGCGTGTTGCTGTCGCCGCAGGCGGCACCGAGACCAAGGCCAATGCCGAGGCCAAACAAAATAGACGTAGAACGCATAATCCTCCCAGGAGAAAAAAGTAAGTGCCACCGGTCAAGCGACCGAGTGTCCCGATGACCATCCTACCGACACGATCATCTTCGACGCAAGTGATGGAGGCCGCAACAAAGTCGCTTTACGCGGTGACGAACATCCCACCTCGTAGCCGCGCTACCGCCTCTACGGTTCCGTGTGCCGACGCCACCGCAATGTCGGCGCGGCCACCGTGTTTCATAAGATCGCGACCTGCATCGGATCCGCGAACCGCAGCGTGAAGTCGCGCACGTTCTCGTCGGAAAATCTCTCGCGCAACTCTCGCGCCGTCGGCGAGCCAGAGATCGGCGCCACGCTTCGCGGCTTTCTCGACGGCGGACACGACCGCTCCCGCACCGAGCAGATCTTCGAATGCGATCGCTCCCGTGTTTCGTCCCGCGCAGATGATCGCGAGATCGCGCTCTAGCGTGCCCTTCTTGCAAAGGAACTCGCCGAGCGCCGGCGCGTTCGTCAGCGCGGCCGCGAAGATCCGGCGAGCCGGCTTGCTCGCGGCGACCGCCTGCGTGCCGTTCGTCGTCGTGAGGACGACCGTCTTGCGTTTCAGATCGAACGCGGCGAGCTCGGTAGGCGAATTGTTACAATGAAAGCCCGCGAGCTGCTGCCCCATCCGCTCGCCGACGACGATCGCCTTGTCGCCGAGCTCGCGTCCGCGCTCGAGCGCCTCGTCGACGCCGGCGAGCGGGAGCACGCTCGCGCCTTGCGAGACCGCGAACACGATCGTCGTCGTCGCGCGAAGCACGTCGACGATCACGACATCGAGCCCCTCGACGGCATCCGCGGAGAGGTTGCGATACGAAGCGAAGACGCGGATCCGCCGCACTACCAGAAGTCGCCGAACCGCGAATCGAGCACCGCGGAGAGCTCGTTGTCGTCGAGCCGCCGCCGGATCGCAGCGATGATGCCGAGCGCGTTGACGACCGAGACTTGGTGGCCATCCTTGGTCAGCCGCTCGATCGTGCTCGCCGGGATGCCCTTCTCCACGACCAGATCATCGGGGAACAGCTGGTGGTGGACACGCGGGCGCCGCACCGACTCCGACAGCGGCAAGCCGCTGCCGAACACGCCGGCGATCACCTGGCTGACCGACGTCGTGATCCGCGGCCCGCCCGAGCCGCCGATCGCCATCACGAGCTGCCCGCCCTTCAAGACGAGCGACGGCGTCATCGAGCTCGCGGGGCGACAGCCGGGCGTCAGGCGGTTGCGATCGCCCTGCAGGAGGCCGTACCAGTTCGGACCGGTCGCGATCCGGAAGTCGGCGATCGTGTTGTTGAGCAGGAACCCGCCGCCTTCGACGGCCATCTTGGAACCGAACAGCGTGTTGATGCTGTACGTGTTCGCGACGGCCATACCGTCGCGATCGAGGATCGAGAAGTGCGTCGTGGACAGCCGCTGCGCAGCTTTTGCGTCCCCGACGAGCGCATCGGTCTGCGGCAGGTGCGTCTCGAGCCGCTCGAAGTCGGCAAGCGTCATCGTGCCTTCCGCGAGCTGCTTGACCTCGGCCTGCTCGGCCTCGCTCAGATGATCGGGATCTCCGCCGAGCTGATTGCCGAAGCTGAACGCCGCGCGGAACACGCGCGCCCACCCCTGCACCCACTCCGGCGAGGCGTACGGCAGTTTTTCGAGGTTCGTCGCCTCGGCACCGCCGAGCGCGAGCGCCGCGACGAGGCCACCGGCCGACGGCAGCGCCGGCAAATACACGTCGTGACCGCGATACTGGCGGTGCAGCGGCTTGCGCCACACCGGGCGATACGCCGCGAGATCATCGCGATCGAGCACGCCACCGAGCTTCTTCACCTGCGCGACGATCAGCTCGGCGATCGGGCCTTTATAGAAGGCATCCGGTCCTTGCTCGCCGATCAAGCGCAGGGTCTCGGCGAGATCGCTCTGCACGAACAACGTGCCCGGCCGCGGGGGTGCGCCGTTGGGCAGGTAGTACTTGCAGGTCGACTCGAAGCGCTGCAGCCACTCGAGATAGAGCTTCAAGCTCGAGGATTGGCGAGTGGTGAGCCAGTTCCCTACACCGGCGAGCGGAGCGACGAGCTTGCAGATGTCCGACCACGTCCACGTGCCGAACTTCCTGTGCGCCTCGGCGAGACCGGCGACCGTGCCGGGAACCGCGACTGCGAGCGCCCCGAGCGTCGACTTCGAGATGTCGGCCCCTTCGTCGTCGTAGAGGTCGGGGTGGACGCGCGACGGTGCTTGCTCTCGATAATCGAGCATGTGCACCTCGCCCTCGTGGTGAATCATCATGAACCCGCCGCCGCCGATGTTGCCCGCTTGCGGATAGGTGATTGCCAACGCGAGGGAGGTCGCGACCGCGGCATCGACCGCATTGCCACCGCCGTACAGGACCTGGGCCCCGAACGCGGACGCGATCGGACAACTCGAGACCACGCACCCCGGATCTAGCTTCAGGTGTGGCTGTGGCGGAAAGCGCAGCGTGTGACGACGCTGCCCGCGCGTAGTCGTCATCGGATCCACTCTACGGTCAGTGCGTGGACCGTCGCAACATCCGAGCAGAGATCGCACCACGTGTACGTGATCGTGTGGGTAGGAGTCAGAGGGCCTCGAGGA
>JAQBQF010000285.1 GCA_028287115.1 Myxococcales bacterium | reverse complement strand
CGGCTTTGGTAGCTTCACCGTCCGTAAGTACAAGGCTTACGAGGGTCGCAACCCGCGTACCGGCGAGACGGTTCACGTCGCCGAGAAGCGGCTGCCTTTCTTCAAGGTCGGCAAAGACTTGCGAGAGAGAGTCAACGCGGGGCTCGGTACGCCGCTGCCCGCTGACAAGCCGGACGAGCACGACGATACCGATCCGAACGATCCCGAGTTCGACGACGAAGACGAGTAGCCGGCGCGGCTACCCCAGCTCGACGGTGCCCGCCGCGCCGTCGACATGGACCCGCATTCCGTCGTCAAGTCGCGACCATGCATCGCGACATCCGACCACGCAGGTGATCCCGAGCTCGCGCGCGAGCGCCGCTCCATGATCGAGCAAGCCACCGGTTTCGCTGACGAGTGCGGCGCATCCGATCACCAGCACCGCCAAAGCGGGAGTCACGGCACGCGTGACGACGACATCGCCCGAGCCCACCGCGAGTGCGCTCGCGAGCGAGGCGAAACGCACCACCCGACCCGTGACGCGAGGTCCGGTCCCGATGCCATGGAGCGCCTCTCCGTGTGGCGTTGGCGAGCCGCCGACGACGACGGGCATCTGCCATTCCGCGGCTCGATGCGCGGCGGCTCTTGCCGCGGCAGCGCGCCGGTGTGCGTCGTCGGGATCGAGCGCGGCGTCGAGCGCCTCTAGCGGAAGCCAGAACACGTCATCATCGCGAAGCCCGAGCACCGCACCGCGCGCGAGCAGTGCTCGACGAACCATGAGCTGGGCGCGCGCGAAGTAGGCATCGTCTCGCTCGGCGAGATCTGCAGCGCGGCGGGCGATTCGGAGTTGCGCTTCGAGGGGGTCAGACGCTGCTTGTACTCGTCCCTTCGCCGACGCGTCGGGGTCAGGCACTACTCGGGCTACTTGCTGCGCCGCCGTTGCTCGTGCGATCGCATCGCGTAGCAGGCCCGGTCGTTCGCCGAACGTCGGCACGGCGACGTCCCAGGCCGGAGACAGCGCGCCAAGCTGCGCCACCACCTCACGTTCTTCGAGCTCGCCGCGCGCGGCCGATGCGAGCACGACCTCGACCGCACTCGGGCGATGGCCGGAGAGGCGCGCTGCGATCGCGTCTGCGTCCGTGCGTCCCGCGGCTCGCAAGGCGCGCGGCAACACCGCACGCGCGGCCGAGATCAGAGGACCGAGCTCGCCGGCCCAGATCCGATAGAACGCGAGGTAGCGCGCGATCGCGTCGGAGACCGATGGCGGGGGCTCGGCGAGCACGCGGTCGAGCTCCGCTTCGAGCTGTGCGGCGTGCGCGGCGAGCTCGCGATCCGACGTGACCTCACGCGTCGCCGGCTGCGCGCGCGGTGACGTGTAGAGGAACCCGCCGCACACCCGCAGCGAATGCGTGCCGAGCTGCGCTTGTTCGACGCGCTCGACGAGACCGGCCTGCGCTGGAGACAGTGGATCTGGGTTATGCGCGATGTCCCAGCTCCAGATCCGGCCATCTTGAAGAGGCGCGAGCACGATCGGTGGTGGAGGAGACAGCTGGCGGCGCGTGGGATGAACGATCGGCCGGGCCTGGACGACCCAGGTCTCGACCTCATCACGATGCTCGTTCCAATGTTGGACGAGCTCGACATCCGCACCTGCGTGCGCGCCGATCGCCTGCTCTGCACGCAGTGCCTGGACGACGAGCTGGTGGGTCGAGACCTCCGCGGGCAACCGTGCGCGCGTGTAGCGTTCGATCGGCCGCGCCGAGGCCTCGATCGGCTCGCCGGCCGCGGCCGTCGCGAGGATCGCGGCGGTCTGCTCGATCGCGCCATAACTCCGCTGAACGAGTAGCTCGTCTTTGTCTGGATCTCCGGGAGGCCTCGTGTAGACGGTGACGCGCTCGCCCTCGATGAACTCCTGAACGACCACGCCGATCGCGATCCCGCCGCGCCGGCGTGCATAGGCCGCCGCGAGTGGCGTGAGTGCGCTCGTCCACACCGCGCGGATCGCGTCCCACACGTCCTCGATCGGCACGGCGCGCTGCGACGAGAACACGCCGGCCGCGGCGCCGGCAGCTCCATCTTCGATCGTCGCCGACGAGCGGACCACGAGCAGCGTGCCGAGCCCGCGCGCTCGCTCGCGCACTTCGGCTTCGAGCTCGGGAGGAATCGGCGTGTTCGCGATGCGCTCCGCGACAACGCCGAGGATGTGTCCGATCGTGCTCGGATTGTCGAGCTCCAGCTCTCCGGCGATGTGACGAAACGCGCCATCGTCGAGCACGAATCCGCGCGGAACCGTGAGCCCCGCCACGAGCAGGCGTGCGAGCCCGACGGCCTTGCCGCCACACGAAGCATCCGCGTCGCGGAGATCGTGTACGAACATGCTCGGGTTGTACCTTGCCTGGTGGGCCGAGAGTTGTACGATTGGCGTCAGTGAAGCTCTCGCTGCTGATCGCGCTGATGCTCCTCGGATCATCAGCGGCGCGCGCGGACGACAGCAAGCTGCGCAAGGAAGACGTCCCGCTGCAGACCAAGGCGACGCTGCGCGGCAAGAACAAGCTGTGTTGCGGCTACCCGCTCGCCGAGGAGCTCGGCTTCGCGCTGCGATTCTACTGGCTCGTGCTCGAGCAGGACTACGACGATCCGCAGAGCACGAGCGTGCCGAAGAGTGGCCGTGGCGCGCAGGTTCCACTCAACACGTTCGTCGAGCTCTACACGCCGGGAGGGTTTTATTTCGGCCACGTCCCCGAGCGACTCGCGTGGGCGCTGCGGCTCGAAGGCTCCGGCTTGATGCGCGACGGCCGGATCGTCAACTACACCGGCAAGTGTCCGTACGGCTACGGCACGTGCTTCGAGCAGCTCGATGTCGGCGAGCATCCGTTCGGCCGCGGTGCCGGTGTACGGCCGCTGATTCCGTTCAAGTCGGTCGCGGTCGATCCGCGCCTCGTTCCGATCGGCGAGCCGATCTACATCCCGGAGTTCGACGGCCTCGTGTTGCCCGACGGTTCGATCCACGACGGCTGCGTCCGCGCCGACGATACCGGCGGCGGAATCAAGAAACGCAAGATGGACTTCTTCGTCGTCACCTACGGAAACTTTCGATTCCTCCTCGATGAATTGCAGAGCGTTGCGTGGATCACGCCGCACATCGAGGCGCCGCGTTGCGAGTACATGCGCGACCTGTAAGGGAAGCTGTGTTAGCGTTCGCGCGTGCTCGACGGATTGTTCGTAACGCCTGCGGTCACCGCGATCAGCGAAGCGCTGCAATCCGCGCGCGCCGACGGCAAGCTCGCCGTGATCGGCAACGCGAAGCTCGCGAGCGCACTGTCCGCCGCGCAGCGTGACGTGCTGCCGGTCGGGCTCTCGGCGCGCGCGGCGAAGAAGCTGACGAACGCGCTCGCGGATCTGTCGTCGATCGAGACGGGCTCACTGGCCGGCGTGATCGGCGTCGAGGTCGCGTCCGATGATGGCTGGGAGATCACGCTCAAGGACTGGTCGCGCGTCGTGCGCGATGGCGGCACGATCGTGATGGTCGATCGCGGTCGCGCACCGGAAGCGAGCCGCCGCGCGCTCTGCGCGGGGCTCTGCGAGATCGAGCAGCGTCACGCGGGGCGCGTGATCGTCACGAGCGGCATCGTCACGCACCTGTCCTGAACAGGGACGGTGCACACTGTCGCTACCTGCGATCTGTAAGCCTGTGATATCGCATGCGCCAAATCGTCTCGGCGCTCTCTCACGAGGTATTCAGTCGTTAGCGATCGCAAGTAGCGACCGTGTGCACCGTCCCTCTCGCGGCTTTCGTCGAACTAGATCGGCGGGCGCGGTTCTTCGTCGGTCTTCTTTGGGGCGGCCGGCTTGAAGATCAGCTCCATCGGCTCGGGAGATTTTTCGCCCTTGCTGTGATCGCCGCGGTCGTCTTTCTTGACGCCCGGCGGCACCGCCCACGGAATCTTCGGGTTCGGGAAGCTCTTCGCGGCTTCGTACATGTAGCGCGCCCACAGCGGCACGACGGTGAGGTACGCGGCATCGAGCTTTCCGAGCGCACGCTCTTTCTTGTCGTCGCCCATCCACACGAGCGTCGTGAACTTCGACGTGAAAGCGATGAACAAGTTGTCGTGCGTGGCGCTCGACGTGCCGGTCTTGCCGGCGGCTTGGACGCCCGTCGCCCGCAGCACGTTCGCGAAGCCGAACTCGACCTCGTGCGCGAGGAGACGCGTCATCAGATACGCGGTGCGCGGCGAGATCACCTCCGGCGGCTTGACGCCCGCGAGGTCCGCGAACCGATCGAAGCGGTCGCTCGCGCCGAGCTGCGGATCTTCGGCGACCGTGTTGTCTTCGATCGTGTTGCCCTGGCGATCGACGATCCGGCGGACGTAGACCCAATCTTTTTCCTTGCCGTCGGGCCGCGGCCACCAGGTGCCGAGCCGGGCAAACACCGTGAATGCGCGCGCCATCTCGTCGAGCTTGCTGCAGGAAGCGCCGAGCGCGAGCGCGTCATCGGCGAAGATCTTCGTGGTGAAGCCGAGGCGGCGTGCCCACTTCTCGACGGTCTTCGCACCGAGCCTGCGAAACAGATCGACCGATGGGATGTTCTTGGAGAACACGAGCGCGTACTCGAGCGTGACGGCGTGATCGAGCGTCTCGCCGAGGTTCGTCGGCGTCCAGACCTCGCCGGTATCCGGATCGACGATCTCGATCGGCACGTCATCGAGCACGGTGTCGAACCCGAAGCCCTGATCGAGCCCGAGCGAGTAATAGATCGGCTTGTAGGTCGAGCCCGGCTGCCGGCATGCCTGCACGGCGCGATTGAACACCGAGCGGTCGTAGTCGAAGCCGCCGACCATCGCGACCACGTACGCGTTACGATGATCCGCGGTGAAGATCGTGGTCTGCGGATGTGGCACTTGCTCGAGTCGCACGACATCGGTGTGCTTGGCATCCCACTCGCTTTGATCGTCGCGGCCGACCCACGTCGTGTTCTTGGCCTCGATCAGAAAGTCGCGATACTTCGGCACGCTGCGGATCTCGCGCGACACCCAGATGACGTAACCGGGCTTCAGCGCATCGGTGACGCTCTCGATCTTGACGTCGTTATCGGCGTTGCCGGGTAGCCACTTCGAGGCCCACGCGGCGTTGCGCAGCGGCAGCTGAAACCTACGATCGCCGATCAGCACCTCGGCGTGCTCGGTATCGACCTTGTCGACGAGTGCGAGATAGCGCTTGTCCGGGACGAGCGGACCACTGCCGGGTGTTGGCGCGTTAAAATAGAGCTGTTTCTGCCGCGCCAGGAACGTCTGGCGGGCCGCGCCGTCGAGTCGCCACTCGGGTCCGCGCCAGCCTTGGCGTTTGTCCTGATGGCGCGCGCCGAAGTCGGCGTTCTCGTAGGCGGCCGCTTCCCACGAAGGCTCCGCCGCGGACTCGATCCGAAGGCCGTCGGCGAACAGCGCATCGTTGCCGAAATGATCGGTGACGTAACGGCGGACGTGCTCCGCGTAGTACGGCATGCGATCCGGAAAGATGTCGCGATACAGATCGAGGTTGATGCCCTCTTGCTTCGCAGCGGCGACCGCATCGGGCTTCGCGACGCCGTACTGTGCCATCTTGTCGAGCACGAGGTTGCGGCGCTCGATCGCGAGCTTCGGGCGATGGATCGGCGAGTACGCGGTCGGCGCCTTCGCGAGCCCCGCGATCAGCGCGCACTCCGCGAGCGTCAGCTGGTCGAGGTTCTTCTGGAAGTAGCGCTGCGCCGCCGCCTTGACGCCCCACGCGCCATCGCCGAGGTAGATCTGGTTCAGATACACGGCGAGGATCGCGCGCTTCGAATACGTCGCCTCGAGACGGCGCGCCATGATCGCTTCCTTCGCTTTGCGCGACAGTGACTTCTCGGC
This sequence comes from Myxococcales bacterium, assembly GCA_028287115.1. GTDB lineage: Bacteria > Myxococcota_A > Polyangia > Haliangiales > Haliangiaceae > JABFXX01. The sequence goes on along the minus strand of JAQBQF010000285.1, from coordinate 5,181 downwards.
GCCGAGGAACTGCTTCGCGACCTGCTGCGTGATCGTCGAGCCGCCCTGCGCGAAGTCACCGGCCGTGATGTTCGCCCACACAGCGCGCGCGATGCCCTTGAAGTAGATCCCGCCGTGGTTGAAGTAGTCGTGATCTTCGACCGACAGAAACGCATCGACGAGTTGTTGCGGGATCTCCTCGTACGGCACGAACTCGCGCCACTCGCGCGCGAACTCGCCGAGCAGCGTGCCGTCCGCCGCGTAGATTCGCGACACGGCGGGCACGGCATGCGGATATGCGCGGAGATCTCGCAGCGGCGGCGTGCGCAACGAGAAGTAGGAATAGAGCAGCGCGCACACCAGCATGCTGGCCGTGAGCGTGACGAGCATCGCGAAGCCGAACAGCTTGCCGAGCCAGTACGCGTAGCCGCCGTCGGCGGGATTTGCGATCGCGACTCGCGGCCGGAGATCGAGCTCGCCCGGTGCGGGCGGCTCGGTGAGTACAACGTCGGTCACGGAGGTGGAATACTAGCCACGGCGCGTCCGGCAACCGCAAGTGTTCCACGAGCCTCACACGTGGATCACGATCCTCGACGAGCAGCGATCTCGCGGCCTTGCGCCGAGCGACGCGCGAAACCGGAGCGCGGTCGCGGCGCGGTGGTTGCCCAGGTTACAACCGTCCCTGGTCGGCCGTGGAATTCTCGCGACTTGCAGATCGCAAGTTGCAACCGTCCCTGTTTCAGGCGAGCGCGAGATCCGAGATCGGGCTGTCGCCGGCGAGCTGCTCGAGGCAGCGGACGAGGTGCGCGCGAATCTTGTGCTTCTTCGAATAGACGGTCTTGAGGCTGATCTGCATCTCTTCCGCGATCTCGTCGGCTTCCATGCCCTTCTGGTAGTAGAGCTCGACGAACATGCGGTCCTTGTCGGTGAACTCGGAGAGCAGCGTGTTGAGGTGCTCCCAGCGCTCTTTCTCGATCAGCTGATCGAGCGGCGTGCGATCGCACTCGTCGTGCGGATCGATCGTGCCATCGACCTTGTCGAGCACGGGGCGGCGGCCGGCACCACGGAGGAAGTCATACGCGGCGTTGACCGAGATCATGCCGATCCACGAGCCGAGCTTCGTGCCGCGAGCCGGGTTGTAGATGCGGAGCTTGCGCATGTTCTCGCGAATCAGCTGCATCATCACTTCGGCGTAGATCTCGTCGATGTCGGCGCCCGACAGCATCGGGGCGTACTTGAGCGTCACCTTGGTGATGCAGCGATAGATCAGAGGGCGATAGCGGCGGACGAGCTCGGTCCAGCCACGCGCGTCACTGCGCAACACACAACGGAGCAGGTCGCGGTCGGTCCACTCAGCTGGGTTCTTAGCGATACGTGTAGCGAGAAGAGCCATCAATCACCCCCGTTGTGGCGCACCGGTAAAGCAACGGTGGTGCCACACCTAACCAGCTGAATTTACAAGGCCATACTCCGGATCTACAGGTGAGGCTCACCAGGTTTTGGTGAAAACGACCAAAGACCTCCGCGCGCCGGGGAAGCTGCCTACATCGAGCTACGTACTAATCTGTTCGACACTCCCGCGATGCGATCTCGTGTCGCCTTAGAATCGAGTCGATGCGCTGGTGGCTCGCGGTGCTGGTCTGTGGCTGCGGCCGCATCGGCTTCCCCGAGACCGGCACCATCGACTCGAGCACGGGAGACTCACGTCTTGCAGATGGTCGCGCGCACGATGGCCCGTCGGTATCCGCGGACGGGCCAAGCACCACAGCGTCGGCGTATGCGTATTGGAAGTTCGACGAGCTGACGGGGACGATCGCTACGGACCAGATCGGTAACCAGCATCCGATGACGATGGTCAATGGACCGGTCTGGGGCCCAGGCCAGGTCGGCGGTGCGGTCACTGCGGACGGAGTCAACGACTTCGGAAGGGTGCCTTCGCTCGACTTCACGGCGACGACGTCGAAAGCAGTAACCGTCGCATTCTGGGTCAATCGTGTGTACAGCGCGGGCCCGCGGCACACGTTGCTCGAGCTGTCCGGCGATTTCAACACCGTGATGACTGGCTTCGGGATCTTTCCGGACGACACCACGACGTGTTTCGCCGGACAGATCATGGTCGGGCTTCAGGGAGACGTTGGTTACAACATGTCGTGCTTCGCGCAGCCCACGTCTGGCGCGTGGCATCACCTGGTCGCCGTGTTCGACAAATCGCGGCCAGCCAATAATGAGGTCACGCTCTACATCGACGGCACCGAGCAGACGCCGGTCGCGGTACCGAACGTGTCCGACAACACCAACGGCTTTGGTGCGTTGCCGCTCTATCTGTTTTCGCGCGCCGGCACGATGGAGCAGAATGCCGGGACCGTCGACGACCTGATCATCTGGACGCGCGCGCTGACGCCGCTCGAGATCTCGCAGCTCTAAGCTTTGGCGACAGCGGCGTCCCACCGCGCGAGGTGCTCGGTCACCCAGCTTCGATCGGTGGTCGGCTTGAACCGGCGCTGCTCGCGCCACGTCGCGCGCAGCTGATCGGGGTCTTTCCAGACGCCGGTGCCGAGGCCGGCGAGGAATGCCGCGCCGAGTGCGGTCGATTCGACGATCTCGGGGCGCGCGATCTCGACGCCGAGGACATCGCTCTGGAACTGCATCAACAGATCGTTGGCGGCGGCACCGCCGTCGACCTTGAGCGTGCCGAGTGGGCGACCGGCGTCGCGCTCCATCGCGCGCAGGATATCGACGTTCTGGAGCGCGATGCCTTCGAGCGTCGCGCGAGCGATGTGCGCGCGCGTCGTGCCGCGCGTGATGCCGCTGATCAGCGCGCGCGCTTCCGGTCGCCAGTGCGGTGCGCCAAGACCGGCGAACGCGGGAACCACGATCACACCGCCCGACTCCGGGACGGTCTTCGCGAGCGCTTCGATTTCCGAAGCCGACGAGAAGAAGCCAAGGCCATCGCGCAGCCACTGGACCGCCGCCCCGGCGATGAACGCCGAGCCTTCGAGCGCGTAGCGCAGCTCGCCGCTCGCGAGCTTCCACGCGACGGTGGTGAGGAGCCCTGATTTCGAGGCGACCGGCCACTCGCCGGTGTTCATCAAGATGAACGCGCCGGTACCGTAGGTGCACTTCGCGTCACCCGGCGAGAAGCAGGCCTGGCCGAACAGCGCTGACTGCTGGTCTCCCGCCATGCCCGCGATCGGCACGCCGTCGGGAAGTCCCGCGATCCCTTTCGTCACTCCGACCGTGCCGGACGAAGGCACGACCTCGGGCAGCAGCGCGCGAGGCACGCCGAGGAGCTCGAGCAATTCGTCGGACCACGTCAGATCTTTCAGATCGAACAGCAGCGTACGCGAGGCGTTCGTGACGTCGGTCGCGTGAACCCGGCCGCCGGTGAGTCGCCAGAGCAGGTACGAATCGACGGTGCCGAACGCGAGCGAGCCGGCGCGCGCCGCGGCTGCGGTGCCTTCGATGTTGTGGAGGAGCCAGCTGACCTTCGTGCCCGAGAAGTACGGATCGAGCGTCAGGCCGGTGAGCTGGCGAACGCGCGCCTCCTTGCCATGCGCCTTGAGCTCGGCGCAGCGATCGGCCGTGCGTCGATCTTGCCAGACGATCGCGTTGTAGACGGCCTTGCCGGTGTTGCGATCCCACACGATCGAGGTCTCGCGCTGGTTCGTGATGCCGATCGAGGCGATCGATTTTGGATCGATCCCGGTCAGCGCCTGTCCGAGCGCGGCCAGGACCGAGCTCCAGATGTCTTCCGGATCGTGCTCGACCCAACCCGGCTTCGGATAGATCTGGCGAAACTCCTTGTAGCCGCGGCCCCGGATCTCGAGTTTCTCGTCGAGGACGAGCACGGTGGAGCCGGTGGTGCCTTGGTCGATCGCGATCACGTGGCGCATGCGAGGTCTCCGATCGGGCGTGAAGGTTTGGCCATCGCGTGACGGCGCAGGAACTGAATCACCTCGGCAGCGACGATATCCCGTTCGACGTCGGTCGAGATCAGGTGATAGCTGCGTTCGAGGATGCGGACACGTACGGCGCGCGTTCGCTCGGCGATGCGTGTCGCGCAAGCGACCGGCGCCGTGTGATCGCGCTTCGCGTGAAGCACGAGTACGGGCTGCGTGATCTGCGGCAGGGCCGCTTCCGCGACCATCATGAACTTTGCGAGCTCGCCGAGGGCGCGCACCGGGATCTTGTCGTAGCTCGGATTGGCGTCGCGGACGCTGCGATCGCGGACGTCGGAGCCGCGAAGTTTCGGAAGCGTCGCGAGCTTCAGCGCTCCCGACGCGGCCCACTTGGCAACGCGACCGCCGAGCCCGTCGAGCCAGATCGGTGCAGCGAGCGAGGCGACCGCCGCGACCTCGGGCCGCTGACTCGCGAGATGAAGTGCGAGCAGGCCGCCGAGCGATTGACCGACGATCGCGACGCGGCCACACAACATGCGCATCGTGTCGAAGGCATCTTCGACGGCCGCCGCCCAATCCGTCCAGGTCGTGAGATCGAGGTCGGAGAGCCGGGTTCCGTGACCCGGCAGCCGGAGCCCGTGAACCGTGAATCCCGCGCGACCGAGCTGATCGCCCAAAAATCGCATCTCGTAGGGCGTCCCGGTGAAGCCGTGGACACACACCACGCCAAGCTCTCCGTCGCCGACGAGCTCGAAAGGATCGCCTGCCGCCACCGCGCTTCGATTATCACACCGCTGCGCACATTGACAGGTCACGCCAAACTGCGCTTGGATCGAAATGATCACGGCGGGTTGGGCTCCGTTCCATCCGAGTGAACGCCAAACCCATGTCCGAGTGGAAGACCCGCATTACCAAGGTCCAGGTCGTCAAGCCTGCCAAGGAGACTGGAGAGGCGTGCCTCGTCCTGATCTATCCGCCGGGCCCGGACATGGGCAAGCGGTTTCCCCTCGCGCGTAACGAGATCGTTGTCGGGCGCGGCGCCGATTGCGACATCCAGGTCGATCGCGATTCCGTCTCGCGTCGCCACGCGCGCGTGTTCCGCAGCGGCGAGAACTGGTCGGTCGAGGATCTCCAGTCGACGAACGGTTCGTACGTCAACGACGTCCAGGTCTCGAAGTCCGTGCTGCGCGACGCCGACTTCCTCAAGATCGGCGCGGCGATCTTCAAGTTCCTCTCGGGCGCCGGCGTCGAGGCGAGCTACCACGAAGAGATCTACAAGATGACGATCGTGGACGCCCTGACC
>JAQBQF010000265.1 GCA_028287115.1 Myxococcales bacterium | reverse complement strand
CGACCAGGTCGATCACGAGGAACGGAATGAAGATCAGGATCGCGATGGCGAATGCCTCGCGGAGCTCGGTCGTGATGAAAGCGGGCGCGAGCACCCACAGCTCGTCGCCGCGCACGTCATGCCCGAGCTCCTTGGCGAGCGCGACGAATGTCTCGCGATCTTTTTGGGCGGCATGCTTCGTCAGGAAGCCGCGCAGCGGCTCGAGCCCGCGTTCGGCCGCGTCGAGCTCGGACTGATACTGCGGCGGCACGAGCGTGCGAATCGCTTGGTCGATCGAGCGGCTCGTCGCGCCGGGTTGGTCCGGCGATGGGCCGGGGCCGGGCTGCACCTGCGCCGGAGGTGTGGCTGCGGCGCGCACCATGTCGACCGCGACCGGTGCCATCACGAAGAACGTCAACACGAGTGACAGGCCGGTGACGACGAGCCCGGACGGCGCATCCGGTGAGCCGATCGCGTTGCGCAGCAGCGACAGTACGACCGAGAGCTTGACGAAGCTCGTGAGCGTCAGGATCACGAGCGGAATGATCGCGACGAGCGCGAGGAGTACCGCGTTGCCAACCCCGCCTGTCATCGGGCGCTACCCGCCACCGCTGTCCGCGGGAGACTCGGGTGGGTTCGCGCCCTCCCCCGGTTTCGGCTTCGCGCGCCGCTTGGTCCACGCGGTTCGCACGAGCTCCCCAAAGGTCGGCTGCGAGGCGACCCGCGACTTGACCTCGGCGCCATCGAGCTCCGTGAGCACCGACAGGCCCATCTCGCTCGTCCCCACGAGCAGCGTCTTTCCCGCGACCTCGACGACATACAAAGAACGCCTAGGTTCGAGCGGCACACGCGCGACTACATCGAGCAAGTGCGCCCCGCGTGCGCGCCCGGTCGCGAGCAGCCGCCCGAACACACGCACCGCGACAAATGCCGCGATGCAAACGGCACCGAGCACGAGCAACGACGTCACGAGCAGATCGCCGTAGCTCGCCCCCGCCGCAGCACCGTTCCCAGCCATTCGCACCTCATAACAGCCGCCCCTGACATGTCTTAGACGCTGCGTGTCGAGCGACGAGCGGCTTATCGGACCCCCCTCGGACGGGAAACGGTAGATAATGGAGGGTAATTGTTCGAACCGCCACCTGCCTTCCTGACCGCGATCGTTCGCAAGCGCTCGCGCGTGCTCGCGCCGGCGGTGCTCACGGGCCTGACAGTCCACGCAGTGGCTGCATCGAGCTTCGGCATTTGGCCCGGCGACGTCACCTACGCGGTGACCTGGGGGGTGATCGCCGTACTCGCAATTCTCACTGCGGCGATCGTCAGGCAGCGGATTCCGGTGCGCTTCGCTCATCTGGCAGCGATTGCGGTCTTGTGGTGTCCGATGTTCGCGACCGCGCTCACGCTGTACACCACGCGGAATCAGGTCTTCGCGGTGTTCTTCATCGTGCAGGTCGCGAGCGCCGGGATCTTGCTCCACACGAGGCTGGTGCTCTCGACGCTCGCCATCGGCTCGGTGCTCGCGACGGCGCTTCTGCTCCGGTCCGGACAGCCGTATTCCGGCGTGTTCGCTTCGACGATCGTCGTGGCCGCATTGTTCGCGACGATGATCCATTTTCTAATGCTGCGAGCCCTCGTCGAAGCGGAGGGCCATCGCGTCGCGGAGGCGCAAACCAACAAGCAGCTCGCACGACGGTTAACCGAGCTCGAGCAGTCGCAAGTCGCGCGGGCAACCCTCCAGGAGCAGCTGCTCCATGCCCAACGCATGGAAGCGGTCGGCACCCTCGCCGCTGGCATCGCGCACGATATGAATAACGTCCTCGCATCGGTGACGAGCTTCGCGAGCCTGCTCCGCGATGACATCGGCGAGTCCGAGGACGTCAACCAGATCTTGCAGCAAGCCGAACGTGGCGCAGCGCTGACCCGAGGCCTGCTCGCGTTCAGCCGCCGCGGTCAGTATCGCAAGCAAGTTGTCCACGTCGAGCGTGTCGTCCGCGATGTGCTTCCGTTGCTCGCGCGAACGCTTCCGAAGTCGATCGAGATTCGCGCCGAGCTCGTGCTCGGCGACGTTTGCATCGAGGCGGATCCCGTCCACATCCATCAAGTCCTCGTGAACTTCGGACTCAACGCGGCGGATGCGATGGACGGCAAGGGCACGATCGTCATCACGGGTGACGTGATCACGCTGGACGGCAGCTCGTTCAGCCTGCCGGCCGGCCGCTACATTCGGTTGCGGGTCACGGATACGGGCCGCGGCATGGACTCGGCGACGCGGTCACGTGTGTTCGAGCCGTTCTTCACCACGAAGTTGCTCGGGCACGGTACCGGGCTCGGCCTTTCGACGGTCTGGGGCGTCGTCCAGGCGCACGGTGGCGCGGTCGACGTCGAATCGGCGGTCGGCGAGGGCACGACGTTTCGCGCGCATCTCCCGGTCACCGACCGCAAACCCGCAGCTCAGGTTGGACCTCGAGTGTCGCAACCGATCTTGCGCAGGAGCACCGTGCTCGTCGTTGATGACGAGGCGGCCGTTCGCGAGAGCACTCGCCGGCTGCTTCAAAAGATCGGGCTCGACGTGGTCACGGCGATTCACGGTGAGGACGCGCTGCGCGTGTTCGCGGAGCATGGCGATGCGATCAAGCTCGTCGTCCTCGACATGGGCATGCCGGTCATGGGCGGTGCCGAATGCTTTCGTCACATCCGCGAGCGAAGCGCGGTGCCCGTCCTGATCGCCACGGGCTACGCGGTCGATGCCGAAGCGCAAGCACTCGTCGCGGCCGGCGCCACGATCCTCGAGAAGCCGTTCCCTTCGGCGGACCTCCAGCGTGAGGTCGCGCGCCTGATGCACCGGCCAAGCTAAGAGCTGCGGCCGGATGTGCGCGCTTACCGCAATTCGCTAAGGCGTCGCGTAGCGACGCGCCCGATCCTGTAGCGGCCCACGGGAAATTGTCCGGCTCTTTCAATGCCTTGGCGTTTCGACGCAACCTTCCGAAGAGGGCACCGATACGCTGTCACATGAGACACATCGAGCTCGGCTATGCTCTTTTCATGCGTACAGGTCGCGCGTCGTTGGTTGCGGTCCTCTTCGTGGCCGGTTGCACGAAGACCAATCCAGCAATCAGCTGCGCCGACGGCGCATGTCACGATCCGGCGTATCCATATTGCGACGTGAGCGGTTCGTTCGGGGGTGAGCCAATGACGTGTATCGCAGTCCTCTGCTCGCCGGGCGTGTTCGGTGCGTGTGCAAATGCCAATTCGGCGCTCGTCTGCAACGCCACCGGCAACGGCTACGACGATGCGCCGTGCACCATGGGCTGCAACACGGCGACGAACATGTGCAGTAACGGGTGCGCCTCGCATGCCGACTGCATGTCTGGGATCTGCAAACCCGATGCGACATGCGCAGCAGATTCCGAAGTGAGCTTCGTCGATTCGATGGGGTCGTCGACCTCGAGCTGTACACGTTCCTCGCCCTGCACTCTCGACCGCGCTCTGGAGCTCCCCGCATCCAACGGCCAATACATTTCTATCGCCTCTGGCGTCTACACCGGCAGCGGGACGTGGACCGTGACGGGCCGCCGGACGTTGGTCGGGCGAGGGTCCATCCTGCCCACCGTCAGAACCTCCGGAGCTGGCCCCACGATCGAGGTCGGCGCAGGAGCCGATGTGACGCTTGAGTCACTGCGCCTCGCCGACACTCAACACGCGCCCGCAGTTCGATGTCCCGCGAGTCCTTCTGGGCCACGGACGCTGACGTTGATCAGCGACAACGTCGCCAGCAATTTGGCCGGCGGGGTCTATGCGGACCAGTGCACGATCCATATCGCGAAATCCACGTTTCTCGGAAATTTCGGGAATGCGGTCGAGTCGTTGAACGGTCTCGTGACCGTTGATCGATGCAGCTTCCTCCGGAATGGCACTGGAGTCATGGCCGACAGCCTCGGTGTCACGGTCACCAACAGCTTCTTCATGCGCGGCACGTACGGTGCCACGCTTCAGGGAACCATCGACGCCTTCGAATTCAACACGGTCGTCGATAACTCGATG
>JAQBQF010000141.1 GCA_028287115.1 Myxococcales bacterium | reverse complement strand
CGGGTGGCTCGGGTGGCTCGGGTGGCGACAGCACCAGTGGCGGCGCAGCGGGCTTGGCTGGCGGTAGCGCGGGTAGCGCGGGCAGCGCGGGTAGCGCGGGCAGCGCGGGCAGCGCGTCCGGGTACGGCAGCGACACTTCCAACCCGTAGCGGCGCCATGGATCCCCGCGCCGAACAGTCGCCTGAAGTCATGACGCTGCGAGTGGTCTCGCCTGCCTTCGGGTTCGGCGGCACGATTCCGATCGAGTACACGTGCGAGGGCGCCGACATTCCACCGCCTCTGTCTTGGACGTCGCCACCTCCCGGCACCAAGTCGATCGCGGTGATCGTCGAAGATCCCGATGCACCGAACCCGAAGGCGCCCGAGCGCACGTGGACCCACTGGATCGTCACCGGCGTTCCAGCAGATGTCACGACCCTCGATGCCGGCGGGTTCGTACCCGAAGGAACGACGTTCGGCACCAACGATTACGGTCAGCGGAGTTGGAATGGTCCGTGTCCCCCAATCGGTCGGCACCGCTACTTCTTCAAGGTGTACGCGCTCGATATCGAGCTGCGCTCGCCGGGAATTACCAGACTAGAGCTACTCGCCGCCATGAAGGGTCATATCCTCGCGCGCGGCGAGCTGATCGGAACGTACGAGAAGAAGAAGCCCCCACGGCGCTAGCAAACGCTGACCTTGACCTGCCCGAGATGAGAACGCGACGAGATCGACATCCAAGGTGGCGTTCAGGTTCACGTCGACGGCCGCGTCAGGGTTTCAAACGGACCGGCATCGGTGTTAGGACCACAGACCCTCGAACAGCGGCCGCATCGGATGCTCGCCGCCATCGTGCGCGAGCTCGCGAAACAGATCGAAGGTATCTGCAACTTCGCGATCGACATCGAGCGTGATCCCGAGCTCGGCCGAGATGTCATCGGTCGCGCCGATCAGCACGAGCTCGGTGCCCGCGAAGTCGAGGAACGCGGGTTCGAGCGCGACGAAGCGCCGATCTCCGAACTTCGCCTGAAGCTCGGTGGGATACGGCAACGGCTGTCGCCACGGCTTGTACGGGTTGAACACGGCGGCGATGTAGCTCGCCTCGCGGTGAATCCCGAGCTCGCGCTGCGCGTCGCCGGGCTCTTCGGGGAGCTCGAGCCGATACGCGAGATGCGCATGATCGTCGTGCTCGGCGATCGCATAGACCCCTTCGGCCGCGGCGCGAGCGGCCGCTTGATGGCGAATGCCGCGCGTGCGCGTCGCGTACTCGGTCTCGCGAAGGTCATCGGTGAGCGCAACTGGATCGCGCGCGACGCGATCGACGAACGCCCAGTGACGCTCGTGGCTCCCGGTCTCGGGCAAGCGCTTGCGTCCGATCACGATGCGGCGGTGCAGCCCGCCGCCGTGCGGGCTCAAGATCATCCACAGGCGCTGAACATCGCGGATGCCGTGGACCTGTGTCTTGCCGACGCGCGGCCGGTAGACCATGAACAGATCACCTCGCTCGAGGACGCGTGCCACGCGAAGCAGTCGTGCAGCGCGCGTGCCGCGGCGTCCCGGCAGATTTCGTACTACGACTTGGCGTAGGTCTCGAGCGCAGAGAGCGCGACCTGCAGATCGGGGCGCTGGGCCAGCACCGGCAGCACCGGATCCCTCGACCATGCCTGGATTCGATCGAGCGCGTTGCGCAGGTGAAAGATCTTCGGATCGAGCTCCGGGACGACCTCGTCCCACGTCAGCGGCATCGAGACCGGCGCGCCCGCGATCGGCCGCACGCTGTACGGCGCGACGAGCAGCTGGCCGTGAGCATTCTGGCCCCAGTCGAGGTAGACGCGGCCTCCGCGCGCGGCGGGGTTGCGCGCGGTCGTGGCTTTGTCGCCATGCTCGCGCTCGATCAAGAGCCCGATCAAGTAGGCGAGGTTGCGCGCTTGTTCGAACGTGCACTGGCCGCCAAGGGGAATCAGCACGTGGAGGCCGCTCTGGCCCGAGGTCTTGACGTAATTCGGCAGGCCGACGGCTTCGCACAGGCGATGGATCGCGAGCGCGAGCGGCACGACGTGCTCGCGTGGCGCGTTCTTCGGATCGAGATCGACGATCGACCAGTCGGGCTTTTCGAGATCTGCGACGCGGCTCGCCCACGCATGGATCGGAATCGATCCCATGTTCGCGACAAACGCGAGCCCGTCGGCGTCGTCGATCAGCACGTAATGGATCTCGCGCTGACTGTGCTCGCTCCACAGCGCGGTCGTGCGCAGCCAGGGCGGGCTCCAGTCGGGCATATCCTTCTGGTAGAACATGTCGCCCGTGATCCCGTCGGGATAGCGGGTGAGCACCGTCGGGCGATCCTTGAGATAGGGCAGGAGCCAAGGCGACACCGAGCGGTAGTACTCGACGAGCTCGCCCTTCGTGATCTCCTTCATCGGCTCGCTCGCGGGTGCCGCGTCCGCCGGCCAGAACACTTTGTGGAGGCGCGTCAGCCGGAGCTCGCGCGTCGAGACGTCGGCCTCGAGCTCGATCCCTTTATCGGGCTCGCGCGGCTCTCCGGTGCGGCGGATCGGCATCGTGCACTCGACTGCCGGCTTGTCGCGACGCAACCGCTCGAACACCGGAAACCGCAGCGACGAGTCTTCTGGCCACTCGCGATAGCGCACCTGGACGACGAGCTCCGGCTCGATCCACAGCGCATCGCCGCTCGCCTCGGGACGCGGGAAGGTCGGCTTCCAGCGCGGCTTGGCGGAGAGCTCCGTCGTAAGCGCGGCGAGCAGCTCGTCGCCGAAGCCGCTGCCGACCTTGCCGGCCCACACCCAGCGATCGTCGATCCGCACGCACAGGTGCAGCGCGCCGAGCCCGAGCCGGCTGCCCTTCGGTGGCGTGTAGCCACAGACGGCGAAGTCGGCTTCCGGATCGCGCTTCATCTTGAGCCAGTCGCCGGACCGCTTCGAGCGATAGACCGAGCTCGCTTTCTTGGCGACGATGCCCTCGAGCCCGCGCGCGACGACCTGCGCGAGCAACGCCTCGCCCTGTGCCGGAATGTGATCGGCGTAGCGCAGGGGGCCGATCTTCGGGACGATCTGCTCGAGCAACGCTTTGCGTTCGAGCAGCGACAGGCCGCGCAGATCGTAGCCGCCGGCGGCGAGCAGATCGAACACGATGTACGTCACAGGCGACGCGAGTGCCGCGCGCTGGATCTCCGACGTGCGGTGCAGCTGACCGCGGGACGACAGCTTGTGAAAATCCGGCTTGCCTTCGGCGTCGAGCATCACGATCTCGCCGTCGAGGACGAGATCCGCAACCGGCAGCGCGCGGATCGCGCTCGTGAGCTCCGGGTAGCGTTCCGTCGGATCTTGGCCCGAACGATACCGGAGCTTCGCTTGGCCGGCGCCGCCGTAGGCGAGCATGCGGAAGCCATCGTACTTGAGCTCGAAGACCCACTCGTCCGACGAGAACGCCTTGTCCGCGGTCTGGCACAGCATCGGCTCGATCGCGCCCGGCACGAACAGCTTCCTCGGGACTCGTCGTTGCGCCAACAGCGCGAGCACCGCCTGCTGGCGGGGTCCGCGTTGCATCAGCTCGTCGATCGTGAGGCCGCTGAGCACGGACGCGGCCGACAGCGGCTCGCCGCTCGCGAGGTGCGCTTCCGCCGGTGCATCGCGTTTCTTGATCAGCAGCCAGTCGTTCGAGCCGCGTCCGGAATTTCTGCCGCGCGTGCCTTTGCCGGTGTGCACGAGCGTGAACGCGCCGCGCAGCTTGTAGCCGTAGAGCTCGAACTTGATCTCGCCATCGAGCATCCCTTGCGCGGGATCGACGAGCGGCCGGAACAGCCCGCGGTCCCATGCGATCATCGGGCCGGCGCCATAATTTCCCGGAGGAATCACCGCCTCGAAGTGGACGTACTCGAGTGGATGATTCTCGACCTTGACCGCGAGCCGCTTGTCATCGGGGTCCATCGAGGGCTCTTTGGGCACGGCCCACGAGCACAACACCCCGTCGATCTCGAGGCGTAAGTCCCAGTGCATCCTCGTCGCGTCGTGCTGATGGACGACGTACATCCGCGGCCCTTTGGGTCCGCTCCCCAGCGTGCGCGCGGCTCCGTCTTCGACCGAGACGGCCGGGCTGCTGGCCATAGGTTCAGGTGTCGATCCCGCCTGCCGCTTTGCGCGGTATGCATCGAGCTCGCCGTCGGCCTTTGGTTCTTTGGGATCGTTCTCCACAGATCGGTACAATTATTTTATGCCCGCTCGCTCCATCGCTACTGCCACGATTTCGTTCGGCCTGGTCTCCATTCCAACCAAGCTGTACACGACAAACGAATCGTCCAGCGACATCAGTTTCAACATGCTGCACGATGCGGACGGCGCACGCCTGAAGCAGCAATACGTCTGCACCAAGTGCGAGCAGGTTGTCGGGCGAGAGAACACGGTCAAGGGTTACGAGTACGCCAAAGGCCAGTATGTCGTGCTTTCGGGCGAAGAGCTCAAGGCTCTCGACGCGGTCGCGACGCAGACCGTGGCTCTCGAGGAATTCGTACCGGCGGCGGCGGTCGACCCGCTGTACGTCGAGAAGAGCTACTACCTCGGGCCCGACAAGGGCGGCGAACGTGCCTACAAGCTACTCGCCGATGCGATGCTCGAGACCGGGCTCGTCGGTGTCGCCTCGTATTCGGCGCGCGGCAAGCAGTACATCGTGTGCCTGCGGCCGTTCCAGAACGGCCTCATCATGCATCAGCTGCGCTACGGCAACGAGGTCAAGCAGTGGGCCGAGGTGCCGATGCCCGAGCTCCCGGAGATCAAGCCGGCCGAGCTCGGCCTCGCCAAGCAGATTATCCAACAGATCGCTGCGGAGACGTTCCACGCCGAGAAATACAAGGATGAGGTCCAGGTCCGGATGATGGATCTCATCCAGAAGAAGGTCGAAGGCCAGGAAATCACCGCCGCGCCCGAAGCGCCCGCCGGCAAGGTCATCGATCTCATGGAAGCGCTGAAGGCGAGCCTCGGCATGGCCAAGACCGAAGAGCGCAAGCCCGCGATCGCGGCGGCGGCCGAAGCCAAAGAAGAGCCGAAGAAGAAGACCGCGACCAAGAAGAAGTAGTGACGTGTCGAGAACGTCCCTATGCCCGAGCTACCTGATGTCACCGTCTACGTCGAACGCCTGAAGGCGCTGACGGTCGGCAAGCCGATCGAGGGCATCCGGATCGCGAGCCCGTTCGTGCTCCGCACGGTGTCGCCCGCACCGAAGGAGCTCGTCGGGGCCAGCGTCGAGACCGTGGAGCGGCTCGGCAAGCGCATCGTGATCGGCGTCTCCGGCGATCGGTTCATCGTGATTCACCTGATGATCGCCGGGCGGCTGCGCTGGAAAGAGCGCGGCGCGAAGTTGCCGGGCAAGCTCGCGCTCGCCGGCTTCGACTTTCCGAACGGGACGTTGATCTTCACCGAGGCGAGCGGCAAGAAGCGCGCGTCGCTGCACCTTGTCACCGGACGCGCGTCGCTCGCGGAGTTCGATCGCGGCGGGCTCGACGTGTTCGCCGCGACCGATGCCCAGTTCGCCGCACGTCTTCGCAGCGAACGTCACACCGTGAAGCGGTCGCTGACGGATCCGACGCTGTTCGACGGCATCGGCAATGCCTACTCCGACGAGATCCTTCACACCGCGAAGCTCTCGCCGTTCCGGATGACCAGCTCGATGACCGACGCCGAGGTTACCGCGTTGCATCGTGCCGCCGTCGCATCGCTCACCGAGTGGACCGCTCGGTTGCGCGACGAGGTCGGCGACGGATTTCCGGATAAGGTCACCGCGTTTCGCCCCGAGATGGCCGTACACGGCAAGTACGGCCAGCCGTGCCCCGTGTGCGGCACCAAGGTCCAGCGCATCGTGTACGCCGATAACGAGGCGAACTACTGCCCGACGTGTCAGACCGAAGGTCGGTTGCTAGCGGATCGATCGCTGTCACGCCTCCTCAAGGAAGACTGGCCGAAGACGCTCGAGGAGCTCGAGGATCGCCGCAAGTCGGGCGGTTCGCGGACCGCGCCGGCCGAGCCGCGTTTGAAACGCACACGCACCAAGACGTGATCGCGGCATGACCCCACTGCCGTCCGCGGCTTGGGAAAATTTAGATCGGGCTCGGGCCACGTGCGTTAGCGGTGAAAACCGTCATCGCGCCAGGGGACCCATGAACAAGACACTCGCCGGATTTCTGCTCGCCGCGGCCCTCGCTGGTTGC
This sequence comes from Myxococcales bacterium, assembly GCA_028287115.1. Taxonomy (GTDB): domain Bacteria; phylum Myxococcota_A; class Polyangia; order Haliangiales; family Haliangiaceae; genus JABFXX01. The sequence goes on along the minus strand of JAQBQF010000141.1, from coordinate 6,776 downwards.
GGCCCCAAGCACGGAAGCTTCGTCCATGTCGACAACGTCGCCCTCGGACGCGTCGTGATCTACCGCAACGGCGTCGCGTTCTACGAGCGCCGCGCGACCGTCACCGGCGGTGTGCTCACGGTCAGCGTGCCGCGCGACCGCGTCGATGACTTCTTGAAGTCACTCACCGTTGTCGATGCGATCACGAACAAGCCGCTACCCGTCTCGATCCCGCGCCAGCAGGCCGACGATGGCACGTATCTGATGATGAAGTTGCAGCTCCCGACCACGGCGACCGCAGATGTCGTCCTCACCTACGTGACGGAGTCGCCGTCATGGAAGCCGAGCTATCGCGTCGTCGTCGGGCCGAACGGCAAGGTGATGCTCGAAGGCTGGGCGATCGTCGATAACACCTCCGGCGAAGATTGGAAGGACGTCAAGGTCGGCGTCGGTTCGTCGTCCGCGCTGTCGTTCAAATACGACCTGTGGAGCGTTCGCCAGGTCCAGCGCGAGACGCTCGCCGCCGAGGAGAAATTTGCGGTGGCACCACCGACCGGCGTCTCGCCGTACGGCGGCACCGCGAAGACCGGCGCCGATACCGGCGAGGCCGTGCTCACCGAGCTCGGCGATGACGAGATCCGCCGCCCCGCTGGACATCCCGAGGACGCGACGGCCACTCGAACCGCGCAGCGGCAAGAAGAAGAGATCACTGTGGCCTCGGTCTCCGCCGACTACGCCGGGACGATGAGTGAAGGCGGCGGTGGTGGCGGCGGTGGTCGTTATCACACGGCTTCCAAGTCGCCTCGCCCTCGTCCCGCGCGGGAGATGGCGCCGCCAGCGAGCCAGGGGCAAGGCCGTGGAGCTGTTGCCGGTCCAACGAGCGCCTCGGCGTACGACGCGCGCGTCGCGACGGGCGACACGAAGATGAAGTCGATCTCGACGCAGCTCGTGCACTCCGACAAGACGATCGTGATCGAAGGCTACGCCGATGCGAATCGAGCCGATGGCCTGCGCCGTGCGAACGATCGCGCGAACATCGTCAAGAATCAGCTGATCGATCAGGGCGTCGCGCCCGCGCGCATCAAGGTCGTCACCCACGTCGATCCGGGCAACGCCGAACGCGTTCGCCTGGTCGCGCAAGCGAGCTCGCCCGATCAGGCGAAGCAAGCCAAAGGCAAGATCATCGACATAGACGCGCAGCCTGTCGGCGAGAGTCACTTCGACAATCCGACGCCGATGACCGTCGAGAAGGGCTCGAGCGCGATGGTCTCGATGATGCGCCAGGAGACCGAGGGCGACGTCGTCTATCTCTACGATTCGGAGAGCGATCGCGGTAACGACAAGTTCGCGTTCCGCGCCGTGCGGTTTCGCAACCCGACCGCCTCGACCCTCGAGACCGGCCCGGTCACGGTCTACGGCAACGAGCGCTTCATCGGCGAAGGCCTGACCGAGCCGATCGCGCCGCACTCGTCCGCGGTCGTCCCCTACGCGCTCGATCGCCAGATCGTGATCGAGCGCAACGACGGCGAAGAGGACAAGATCTCGCGCCTGACGACGCTGCAGCGCGGCGTCCTCACGGCGGAGGTCCAGCACATTCGGCGCAAGAAGCTGACCGTGACGAATCGGCTGGCCGAGAACGCTCGCGTCTACCTGCGGCACACGATCAACAAGGGCTGGAAGCTGCTCGAGTCCCCGCCGACGTTCGAGCGGGTCGGCGACGCGCACCTGTTCTGGGTCGATCTCAAAGCCGGTGAGTCGCGCGTCGTCGAGATCGCCGAGGCGACGCCGATCGAGCGCACGCTCGATCTCAACGCCGACGTGACGCTCGACATGATGAAGGTCTATGTCGAAGCCGCCGAGGGCACGCCCGAGCTCAAAGAGGCGCTGAGGAAGCTACTCGCGATCCACAAGAAGTTGATCGATCTCGGCGACGAGCAAGTCAGCTTGCACCGCCGGCTCGATGATTATCGCGAACGGAACGACGAGCTCCACATGCAGATCATGACGCTCCAGGCCGTGAAGACCGGCGGCGATCTGATGACGCACCTCAAAGACAAGATGAAGGACATCTCGAATCGCGTGCAGAAAGCGACGATCGCACTGGTCGATGCCGAGGAGCAGATCATGCTGACCCGCGTCCAGTTCCAGGACTCGCTCGCCGAGCTGACCTTGCCGGATGTGACACAGCCCGCAAAGTCCGAACCGCTCAGCCTCAAGAAGTAACGCATCGCCAGCGGCGGTCTGCTAGCGTTCGATCGATGACGCCAGCAGGCCGCTTTGTATTGTGCGCGCTCCTCGTGGCCGCGTGCTCCGATAACGGCAACCATCAAGACGCGAGCACGATCGACGGCAAGTGCGGCGCGAGCTTGTTCTTCACCGGTGAGCTCGTCGACTGGGATTCGACCGAGAGCATGTTCTGTGGCGTGTTCAGGGCGAAGTTCGACGTCCAGGGCGGTACGTCGGTCATCGCGCAGGCGCCGAACGGCCGCTTCGAGCTGTGCATCGCGCCCGCGGCGACGACCCGCGTCGACATCACGCCACCCGCGACCTCGGTCTGCGCCAGCGGCGGCAACTACACGATTCCCGGCATCGCGATCGCCAATCAAGCCGTGATCAACACCGGCAAGCTGTTCAGCGCCCGCGCGATCACGATGCAGCGGCTCGCTCCGTTCTACTCGCAGTTCGGGCTCACCTACGATGCCGCAAAGGCCGGCGTGTTCGTTCACGTCGAAGGCACGCCGCACCCGGTGACGCTCTCGGCGAGTCACGATGCGCCGGTGTCCTACGACGGCACGACCTGGACCGCGGGCTCGACCGGCTTGAACGTGTTCTTTCCGAATGTCGTTGTCGGAACGGGCACGACGATGGTCACCGCGAGCGGCGCGATCGGCGAAGGCTCGGTCCCGATCGCCGCCAATACGTTCACCTACGTCACGCTCGTCGGTAACTGACCGTCACGGCGTTCACACGCGCCGTGACCGTAACTGGAGTAGGTTCGCTCGATGCGTAGCCTGTTGATAGTCACGATCCTCGCGGCGTGCGGCTCCACTTCGGCGCCGCCACGAGCTCCAGCCGCTGCAGGACAGCCGCTCGATCGAGCGACGAGCATGCTGTGCGCGTCGCCGAAGCGGGCCGAAGCGGACCTCGAGTTCGCCAGCGCCGATCCGGCGGTCAAAGCCAGTGTCCTCGCCCGACACCTGAAGGATGGCGTCAAGAATCCGCGCGTCCTGGCCGTGATCGATGGCTGGAAAGTCGAGGGCAAGACCGCCGAGCAGAAGGTCGCAGAGCTCGACTCGCTCACGCACGACGCGCTGCTGTCGAGCAAGTGTCAGCTCCGCGAAGTCTTGGCTCGGTGATCTAGCCGAACACGTATTTCGGCAGATTCCGCGCGCGATAACTCCAGCACGCGATCGTCGTGCGCACCCGATGAGGCGTCGCTTGCGAGTACTCGCGCCAGCGGTTGGCCCACCGGAGGAGCCGCGGATCGCCGGTGATTCGCGCGAGTGCCGCGAGCTGGCGTGCGTGAACCCACGTGTAGAACGCGCACCGCGGTGTCGCGCGCTTGTCGTCGGTTTGATCGTAGAGGCTCGAGTAGCCGTTGTCATAGGTCGCGAGCACGCGATCGCTCAGCGTCGCGACGCCCTCCGCGAACGCCTCGTGCGCACCCGGATCTCCGAGGCCTCGCGCGACGTCCCAGATCCCGAGCAGCGAGGCCATGAACCCGTTGAGCACGTGGCGGCTCTGGCCGGCGAACGCGTATTTTTCATAGAACACGGCGCCCGTCCGTTCGTGGTCACGCACGCCGCCGCGTGCGATGTCGACGAAGCACGGGCCGATCGCCAGGCTCGCCGCCTCGGCAAATCGGCCGTCGCCGGTTAGCTGGTACGCTCGCGCGAACACGGCGCCAATCCAGCCCTGGACCATCGCGTTCGCCCATGGCTTGTTGTGGCGCGCGTAGCCCTCCACTTGATCGAAGTGCGGCATCACGAAGCACAGCCGCTCGGCCAACGTGACCCGGCGCCCCATGTCGAGCAGTGTCTGTGCCGTAGCGACAAAGCCGTCGCGCGCTGCGCGATCGCCGTGCTCCACAAACGCATGGAACTGGTCGATCGCGAGGTGACAGATGTCGATCGGATCGCGCTTGGCTGCTTCAGCCGCATAGGCCGGCGACCGCAGCCAGTGTTGCGTCTCCCCGGTCTCGTCGGCGACGTAGACATGCGCGAACCCGAGCGCGCGGGCGCGCGGTTCGATCCGCGGCTCGAGGGCCACGGGATCCGCGGCGATCAGGCGCTGCTGGCGCCGCCAGCGCATCACGCGAAACATCCCATCCACCAACCGTGCTGCGAGCGCCGCCCTGGTTTCGAGCACGGGTCCCAGCCAATTGGTATTCGCCATGCCGGGTGGGCGCTGCAATCGACATGCGCGCTGCAAGTTTCTTGGAGCCGATCGCATGGCGTAGCGGCCGCGCACGGCGTGACCGGGACGACGTGTGCGTGCTCGCTCGCGCTCAGGCTCGCGCGCGAATTGCGTCGTATTCGGCGTCGCTGTGGGCGCAGAACATATCGACGTCCGGGTAGCTCTCGCGGATCTGGCGCAGCGCTGCAAGCGAGGCGCGTCGCGCAGCGGGATCCATCTGCATCGCGCGCTCGAACGCCGCGAAGCCGATCGGCGGCGGCGCACTGCCCTCGACCGAATTGCGATGAAAGTACGCATCACCGGCATGGACGAGCCAGCGGTCGCCGGAACGGACGATGATCGCGGAGTGGCCGCGCGTGTGCCCGTGCATCGGCACGAGCCCGATGTCGGCGTCGAGGCCGCGCAACCGCGTGACGGCCGGAAGGCCGCGCCAGGTCTCGCCGTCCTCGGTGTAGAGCTCCCACTTCGGGCCGTGCTGCCAGTGCGCGCGCAGATAACGCTCCTTCTCTTTGAAGCTCGTGCGCATCATCGCCGCACCGTGCTCGCGCGCATGGAGATGAACCTTCGCGTTCGGAAAGTCGGGAATCCCGCCCGCGTGATCGAGGTCGAGATGCGTGACCACGATGTGACGCACCTCGGCCGGTGATAGCCCGAGCGCCTCGACCTGTGCGAGCGCCGTCTCTTGATGATCGAGCGCCGGACCGAACAACCGCTTGAACGTCCTCGACAGACCTGTGCGGCCCGCGACGTCGTCGGTACCCAACCCCGTGTCGACGAGCACCAGCCCATCGCGCTCGGTCTCGATCAGCAAACAATGCGCGACCATCTTGCCGCGCCGCCACCCGGTGTCCTGCCCGATCAGGAAACCTGCGAGCGGGCACATCGTGGCGCAGTTGAGGTGATGCACGGCGCGGATCGTCACCGCGCGATACTAACTCTCAACTAGCGCGTGTGGACGACGAGGACGTCATTGCGCGGCTGATCATCGCCGTGCGCGTGCGCCAGATAGTCGGTCGCCGCGAGCACGAACACCATGCCGATCCCAGCCACGATCACCGGCACGGTCCGCGGCTTGAACCAGTCCCACGCCAGCGCTAGCCACCGCTGGAGATCACCGGCGAGTGCGATCCCCCGCGCGCGCAGCTCGCGTGGCCGCACGCTTGCCCTCGGAAACTCCGACGCTGAGCGCGACCAGATCTGGAATTCGCCCACGGTTTCATTATGAGGCGCGGCTCGCCGCTTCACGAAACGTTTTTCGCGCCTGGGCGTGTAGGGCAGGGTGCGTTTGCGGACGTAGCGAAGTGGAGGCGAACGCCGGACGAACAACCGCGGCAGTGATCCAGGTCCCATCACGAAATGCTTTCGAGATCGGGCGCCGCCTGGCCGCGCTTACCGTACGCGCCGTTTTGTTGGTACCGCTTGCGCTGCAGCTTGTTGAGCGTGACGCGCGCCTTCCAGCCGAAGTACGCGCGCCCGAACGTCAGCATGTTCTTGGCGTCGTAGTACGGGTTCTTGAGGTTGCCGATCGTGACGAGCGCGAGCACTTGCTCCGCGACCGACACGGGACAGCCCTCGAGCCGGATGACATCTCCGCCGAGCTTGCCCTTCGCCTGCGCGAGCTTGATGAAGATGTCGTCGGCGGTCGCGGTGTGCGGGTCGTGGGTCGAGCGTTCCTTGTAGACGTTCTTGATCTCGACAGGCTTGCCGTGGAGGTCACCTTGCCAGCTCGCGCAGTCGCCGATGAACACGACCTTCTCGCCGGGCTTTGCGGGAATCTGACCGTCGTACGCGCCGAACACGACGTGCATGTGCGGCAGCCGCTCGTCGGTCTTCTTGTCGAACACGCGAAGGATCTCGATCGCTTCCTCGATCGCACCGGGACACCCGCCCCAGCAGTAGTCGGTTTGCTCCGAGTCGGGGGGCGGGCCCGCGTATGCCGAGATGTTCGTACCCTCGAAGTACTTCTCGACGCGGATCAGGCCGACCTTGAAGCCCTTGGCGCGCGCCTTCGCTTCTTCGAGCGTGACGTCGCCGGTGATCTGGATCTTCGACAGGTCGGTCGTGCCGAAACCGTGCTCGGCCGACAGCCGGATGTGATCGATCGTCTTGGGATCGAGCCCGATGATCGTGGCGCACACGGCATCGAACGCGACCTGGCTGTTGCCCATGATGATCATGCCGAGATCGAACGGTGTCGGCGTCAGCATCCGGCCTTCACCGGCTGTGATGCCGTCGATCGCGATGAACTGCGGCTGGATGATGTGCTGGAGGTCCGCGATCTTCTCGTTGAGCTTGTGATCGTGATCGATCAGCCGATGGCGATCGTCTTGGATACCGATGTAGTTCTTGAGCGAGAACGTCACGGTCGTCCACGGGTGCGC